>JAIOHO010001067.1 GCA_019912905.1 Anaerolineae bacterium | reverse complement strand
CTTCGGTATCACGGATGACGACTTCGACCTGTTCGCCGTCTTGTCCGAATTTCAGGGCATTGTCCAGCAGCTTCTCAAAAGCTTCTGCAATCGCCTCGGCATCGGCCATGACCGGCGGCAGCATCGGTGGGAGCTGGGTGGTAATGGTCAGGCCGGATGCCACGATGCGTTCCTGGCTATGATCGAGGACCTGCTGAATCAACACCACCAGATCGGTCGGTTGGCGATTGAGCGATTGAGTCTCGGTATTCTGCGCGGCCACCATATCTTCGATAATGTCGGCCACCTTCTGGCCTTTTTCGGTAATCATGCGCAGGGCTTCGCGCTGTTCGTCGGTGATCGACCCAAAGGCGTCATCCGCCAGCAGTTCGGCATAACCGAGGACGTGGATGAGCGGCGTGCGCAGTTCGTGGGAGATGTTCTGGATAAACTGTTCTTTGGCGCGATCCGCATTCTGTAAATCGCCGTAGGCGCTTTCGAGCGCTCTGGCGCGACTCTGAAGCGACTGGTAGAGCCGCGCGTTTTCCATAGCGTTGCTGACGACGTTGGCGATGCCCTGGGCCAGCCGGATTTCTTCGTGATCGAAGCTGCGATCCGTCGTATCGATGAGGAACACCATGCCAATCGCCACCCCGTGCAGCAGCAGCGGAACGATCAGCGCGGCTTCGCCGCCGCGTGTCACGAGCCAGTGGTGTTCGGGCGTATCTGGCGGGAGGTTGGTCCGCGAGACCCGCTGGATGGTCCTCATTTCGATGACTTTTTTCATCATTGGATAATCGGCGACCGCCAGGCCCGGTCCCTGGTGTTGGGTCCGCTCGATGAAGCCCATTTCGCGTAGCAACCGCACCACACTGCTATCAGATGTCCCGCTGTAGATTGTCACCCAGTTTGCGGCGGAAATCTCTAGCAGGTCGCTGGCGAGTTCGGTCAATGCCTGGTGAGAACTGCTTGCAATGGGGATGCCTGCCGGCAGATTGGCCGTCCACTGCTGGATGATTCTCTCGACTGCGGCGATGTTTTTCTCGCTGAGGCCGGCGGGGGTGGTGCTGGACAGCACGACCAGGCCCAGGATGCGGCTTTTCTGCTGGATCGGAGCAGCCAGCAGACTGGACATGCCGGCTGCTTCCATGGACTGTTTATCCACCGGGCTGAGGCGTGACCCGCGCATTGATGCGATTATGGTCTGACCGGTGAGCAGTGCCGTAAAAGCTGCGCTGCCCGGCGTTAATTCCTGAACGGGCCCATTGACCCAGGTCGTATTCGAGACTTCGGCCAGGGGCGTAATCTGGCCTTTGGGTGCGTTCCATGCCATGATGATCGACTGGGCCACATCCAGGTTGTCGGTCAGGCTGCGGACGACATGTTCCAGGACATTCGACAAATCCAGGGTGGATGACGCCGCTTCGCTGGCATCCAGCAGGGCGGCCAACTCTGCCACCCGGCGCTGAGACTGATCGTAAAGCCGGGCATTCATAATGGACACGGCGGCGGTCCCGGCCATGCTTTCCAGCAGGCGCACATCGTCCGTGTCGAAGACGCCGTCGTTCAGTTTGTTGACGACTTCAATCACGCCGATGACTTCTTCAGCGTGGATCAGCGGCACGGCGATCAACGACTGGGTGTGCATGCCGGTTTGCTGGTCCACCAGCTTATAAAAGCGTTCGTCTTGGGTTGGATCGACCACCAGCTGCGACTGGGCTTCGCGGGCGACCCACCCGGCCAGCCCTTCACCGAGCGGCACACGCAGGCCGATCAGGTCTTCGGCCCGATGACCTACCGCCGCCACGACGATGAGTTCGCTGTTGTTTTCGCGATTCACCAGGAACAGAGACGCCCCCTGCGCTTCCACTACGGAGGTCGCTGAGTTCAAAATCTGCTGAAGCACTTCGTGAAGTGAGAGGTTGGAGGTGATGGCCTGGGCCGCGTGATTGAGTGCCTGAAGGTGATTGGTCTGACGCTCCAGATCGTGCTCGCGCTGCTTTTGCTCGGTCATATCGCTGAGGACAATGACCTGATTGTCCAGGCTGTTGTTGGGCGTCCGTGACCGCGAGATGAGCACCGGGATGACTTTGCCAAACTGAGTAATCAGGCGCTGGTCGAATTTCATCGTGGTGGCATGTTCACTGAGCAGGCCGCGCATCACTTCAGTCCGATCATCCGGGTGGAAAAGCTCCCCTACCAGACGGCTCTGAAGATAATTCTGAGAGTAGCCGGTCATGCGCAGCAGACGCCGGTTGGTAAACTTGATGCGCCCCTGAGCGTCGATGACTACCAGCCCGTCGCTCATCGTATCCAGAATCATCTGGCGGAAGGCACGTTCATCCTGAGCCTCTTCTTCGCGCCGCCGCAAATCTGCCATCAGGCGTGCATAGTCCAGCGCAGTCGCGGCCTGGCTGCCAAAAGTCGACAGGATTTGATGGGCGCGCGGGGTTTCCATATCGTGAGGCTGGTAATAGCCGAGCATCATCACGCCGGCGGTGCGCCCGGCAGCATTCAGCGGCACGAGAGTCACGTATTGAATGTGCAGTTGTTCGGCAGCCTGTGCCAGCGGTTGGGTGCTTTCGAGGTGCTCAAAGCGGCGGGTGCCGATATTGGTCGTCGTTTGCCGCGTGATGAGCGCTTCAATGAGTGGATTATCGACATCTTCAAGGGAATATTCGGGAACCGGATTTGTTCCTGCCGCCGTGACGATGAAGTCCGATTCTTCGAGCGAACCGCTGGTTGTCGTCAGGATCTCGCTGACCAGGCAGTTGCGCTCGGTATTCAACGCCAGCAGCCAGACCAGGGCACTGTCGAGCATCGCCATGGCGGTATGGGCCACTTCTTCGAGCAGTCGGTGGACGTCGATCTGAGTCTGATTTTCGCCCGCGAAAACCGAGCGAACCCGTACCAGTAAATCCTGTAAGTTGACGGGCTTGGTGATGTAATCAATTGCTCCGGCAATCATGCCATCGGCGCGGGCATCGCCCGGATCTTTGGCAGTGACCAGGATGACCGGAATACTGGCGGTCTGAGGCTGCATTTTGAGATGACGGCAGGTTTCGATGCCATCCATTTCCGGCATCATCACGTCGAGTAAGATCAGGTCAGGGCGGTGTTCCGTCGCCAGTCGCAGTGCCTGTCGCCCGCCCGTCGCAGACAGCGTCTCATAGCCCCGGGCTTCCAGCCAATTGGTCAAGAGTTTAAGTGTGTCGGGAACGTCGTCCACAACCAGGATAATTGGGGTGGCGCGTGGGTTCATAGATCGTACTCGGAATATTCAATATCCATGAAAGTTTCTGTACTTAAAATTGCCGTGTATATTGTAGTGGACAGAACTTGCATCGACCAATCGCCGCACACTTTTCCAGTTTAAGTTTTCCAACCGGAAATAAATAGGCTTCCTTTTACCAGGAAGCCCATTATTTCGGGTCAGGGTGGGAGGTTAGGCGAAAAAGACCTGGACGACCAGCACCTGGGCCAGCCAGATACCGATGGTCAGGTTGACGGTAATCATCGACTGAACCTGTGCGGCCCCGCTGATGTCCACAGCAATCGTCCCGCGCATATCGGAAGTTGGGCGGAACAACATGCTGATGGCGATGCTGATGAGCAGGGCGAGGCCCAGCCAGAGCGGGAACACCATCTGCACGACCGCCGTCAGCATGCAGACCCCGCCCAGGCCAATCGCCAGGTACATGGCGCGGCGTGCATTGGCCTCTCCCAGAAGGATGGCCGTGTTATAAAGGCCAGCGGCTTTATCCATTTCATAGTCGCGCAGTTGGTTGTAAAGCTGGCCGTAAACCGAAAACAAGGTCGCTCCGGCAGCCACTAACCAGACGATGCCGGGCGTATAGTCGTAAATAAAGTAACCCGCCAGCAGCAGCAGCCCGCTCAGCATCAGGGAATGAGAGACGACATCGGTCACCGGCCAGGCTTTGAGGCGAACCGGACGCCAGGAATAAAAATGGGACAGCAGCAGGGTGGCCGCGCCGATCAGGAACACGGACAACCCCCCAAAGGCGTATAAAATCAGAGTCAGGCCAGCCACCACCCGGCAGGCCGCATAACCGATGCGGGTGCCGATTTCACCATTGGCGATTGGATTGCGCGCTGCTCGTGCGGGATCGCGGGCATCATCCGGCGCATCTTCAATATCGTTGATCATGAAGGCGTAGGCGACCGCCATGATATTCCCCAGGGTCACCACGATCAGCCGCCAGTCCAGCGGCGTCTTGTGCGGTTGAGCAGCCAGCAGTGCCCCCATAATGGTCAGCGGCACCACGAAGGGAATAAATTCTTTCCACCGGGTCAGCCGAATCAGGCCGCGCAGCTGGTCTCTAACTAAGCTGATTTTGCTCAAGTCCTAACCTCCGTGAATATGAGTGCCAGATGAGGACACCGACGATAAATCATATCACAGTTTCTGGATGATCGAAAGCAGGGACCTCGCACGTCAGCCAGATGTCCGCCTATTGGCAATTTCAGGTCTTGCAGGTATCATGCCAGCACTATGATGATCCGACGCATCCTCGCCTGTTTCTCCCTAGCGATTAGCGCATGTTCACTGACTGCAACCTCCGGCATTTCCCCGCCTCCCACCGCAACCACCATCCGTATGGCTCCGGCAACCCTTGTGCCGACTCTCAGCCGACCGTTGAATGCGGTCGCCACCCTCCCTGTGGAAGCGACTTTGCTGCCGGATGCCTCGTCTGCGTGTCCGATGACCGCCGGACAGCCCATCACGGGTTATCGCGTGACGGCCAATCTCAATTACACCCAACGTGCGGCCATGATTCGGCAGGACATCCGCTATATCAACCGCAGCAACGATTCGCTGTCCCAACTTGTCCTGGTGGTGGACCCGAACCAGTGGCCGAGGGCTTTTCGCCTGCTGTCGGCGGAAGCCGGAGCCACGCCGCTGGGTTACGAATTGACCGGACGGCAGCTGACGGTGGATTTACCAGAAACGCTCGAACCGGGCTGTGAGGTGGATCTGACGCTGGATTTTCAGCTGAATGTGCCGGAGATCGGCCAGGGGATCACCGCCTATCGCGGGTTTCTGGGACACAGCCCGCGCCAGCTCAATCTGGGGAACTGGCTGCCCATGATCGTTCCTCACCTGGATGGCGGCTGGGTACTGCATGATGCCGTGCTGGTCGGTGAACAAATCGTGCTGGATGTGGCGGACTGGGATGTTACGCTCAATGTCTCTGGCGCGCCAGAGACCCTGGAAGTCGCCGGGCCAGGGGAGGTCGAGCAGCTCGGGGCGCATTCCTGGCATTTTACGTTCAGTAAGGCGCGTGACTTTACTGTCAGCCTGAGCGACGAGTTCCGAATTACCCATCAGGACACCGCCGATGGCATCCGCGTTGAGCTGTACAGTTTCGATGATGCGCAGGTCAAAACCGAAACCGGCGATCCAGTCGATGGCGCGGCTCATGCGCTGGATACAGCGGTTAAAAGTGTGGCGATGTATGAAGACCTTTACGGGCCGTATCCGCATTCGCGGCTGGCAGTGGTCGAGGGCGATTTCCCGGATGGAATGGAGTTCAGCGGCCTGGTGTTCGTCAGCCGCGACTGGTTTACACGCTACACCGGAAACCCGGCGGCTTTCCTGACGGTGATTACCGCCCATGAAGTCTCGCATCAATGGTGGTATGCCACCGTTGGCAGCGATCAGGCGCTGACTCCCTGGTTGGATGAAGCGCTGGCAACCTACAGTGAATATGCGTTTATCGAAGAATATTATCCCGACCTCAAGAGCTGGTGGTGGGACTGGCGTGTCGACAATTATTCGCCGCAGGGATTTGTGGACAGCACGGTCTATCAATTTTCCTCAATACGGGATTACATTAACGCGATTTACCTGCTGGGGGCGCGTATGCTTCAGGACTTGCGGACCGACCTCGGTACGGAGCGGTTCTTCGATCTGCTGCGCCACTACTATGAAGCAGGGGCCGGGCGGGTCGTTTCGCCAGAGATTTTCTGGTCGCTGCTGTCGCCGGATGAACTGGCAGCGACACAGGCCACCCGCAAGCGTTTTCTGCGCCAGCCGACTTTCGGCTCTTAACCTACATGGTGTAAAATCGAACTACGATTGCACCCTGAAATCAGGAGGCACCTCGAGATGCGATTTTCCGAGTCAGATGTGGAACAATTTCACGAAGAAGGCTATGTGGCGGTGCCGGATTTCTGGTCAGCTCG
>JAIOHO010001066.1 GCA_019912905.1 Anaerolineae bacterium | reverse complement strand
TTCATCTGCCCAAGGGCCAACACTGAACAGCAACCAATCAGGATACAAATCCACTTTAACCTGCAAGAGCAGCGCCTCCTATTCTTGTGAGAGTGCCCATTCGGGCATCCTGGGATCCTGTTCGGAACTCAGTCATCTGTCCTGATCGCTGCCGATAAAACCCAGCGGAACATGGCGGAAACTCCAAAAACATTATGCCCATTTGGTCATTATTTTACACAAATTTTGACTGTTTAGTCATAAATCATTTGCTTTTCTTAAAAACACGTTAAAATAACGGCGATATAACTCAACACCGTGTCACGGACCATCCTTGGGATCCTCAGTGCTCAGCACTGGCTATTTGCTCAATGATTTGGGGAGGATAGGAAAGATGGACAGCAACGGGTTAAGTCGTCGGGAATTTTTGAGGGCGGCGGGAGCGGCGGGGGCAGGTGCTGCGTTGAGCACTTTCGGCATCCCGGCGGTCGTCTCACAGGTGGGGGATTATGATCTGAGCGATCCGGCTCAAGTTGGCGAAGCGCTGAAAGCTGAAGGCTCAAAAGTCGTCATCCACAGCTGGGGGTTCTCCGGCCTGCCGGAACCAACCCTGATACCTAAATTCGCCGAATATACCGAGCGGCTCTACGGCGTGCAGGTCCAGTTGGAATGGCAGACCGGCAATTTTGGCAACTGGCTGACGGAACTGCCAATTGCCAATCGGCATATCAGTGAGCTGGGCATCGACGTCATCGACAAAGAAGAAGAATATTTTGCCCGCATCATGGCCCTGGAATGGGGTGAACCCGTCGATCAGGAGCAGTATATGCCGCTGCTGACGAACCTGGCGGACACTGAAGAACCTTATTTGTTCCACGTGGACGATATGGCCGAGAACGGCGGCGATATCTATGGCGTAGTTTATCAGGGGTATGAGTGGCTTCAGGGCATCCTTCGCAGAGATAAGGTCGATGTTGCCAATTATGTCGATTGGACCGACCTGGCACGCGACGAGATGGTCCAGAAAGGCATCGATTATGCCTTCAACGACACCCGCGGTCAGCTCGTTTTTTCAGGGATATTAAATTCTTTAATCAAGCAGGGTATGGTCGAGGGCGATCTCTGGTCTGAGGCCGCTTGGGAAGCTGGCATCGGGTGGTGGCGCGACAACCTGGAAGACAAAATTCTGCGCATCGGCGACATTGGCAATGATCCCACCATGCGCTTGATGCTCCAGACTGGCGAAGCGTGGTGGGCGGGGTTGTGGGGTGTTTACGCCCGTGAACTGCTGGGCACAGACTGGAACAAGCGCGATGACGTGCTGGCCGCATTCTATCCCGCGTCCGGCATCGCTGCCGACCGCGAGACGATGACCCCGGTAAAGGGTGCAGACCATCCCATCGCCGCGCGCATCCTCATCAACTGGTTCCTGGAGAACGAATTCCAGCATCTCGGCTGGTACAAAGAAACGCCCGATGCCGAAGCCGTCAACCGCTGGAATGTTGGTGAGGACAAATATCTGGTGGTCTATGCAGGTGGAGTCCGTCCGACCAATCGCGAGGTGATGCCCGATTGGGCCAAGCCCTACCATCCTGCGGACCCGGGCAGCCTGATTCTACCGGTCAACTGGGAATGGCTGATCCCCAATGGGGAGTGGATTTCGCGGACTTACGACCGCGTCGTCAAAGGAATCTAGGCCTGTGGGCGCTGGTGAAAACATGGAGCGGGTGGACGGGCAACTATCCGCCCGTCCCATTTCACTGTCACACCGTATTCGGATGTGGCAGCAGCGTTACAGCAGCACGGTGCTGCTGCTGGCACCGCTGCTGCTGTATATGAGTCTGGTCTTCGCCATACCAATCATGTTCCAGGTGGCGTTCGGCTTCTATTCCCGCGAGCTATACAAAGGGGTGCTCTGGCGACCCGTGCCGGATTTCACACTGGATAACTTTGTGCGCGTGTTCAGCGGCGATGAAGTGTATCTATCGAGTCTGCTGTGGACGGTTGGTGTCGCATTCTTCACATCGGCGGTGTCGATCACCCTCTCGCTGCCTGTGGCGTACTTCCTGGCGCGCTATAACCCCATCGGCAGGTCATTAATCGAGCTGTCGTTTCTGCTGCCAGTATTCGGTGAAATCTTCACGCTGTTTGCCCTGGCTTACGCGTTCGCACCCCAGGGGCCAATCAACTGGGTACTCATGGGTCTGGGGTTGGTTCAGGAGCCAATTCGATTTATCGGTTCGCCGCTGGTCGTCATCATCTGGATGTCGATTCCAACCCTGTCCGTGCTGCTGATTCGCAGCGCATTGGTAGGCGTCGATGTCCTCTATGAAGAAGCAGCCCAGACGATGGGGGCCAATACGCTTCAAACCTTCGCCCAGGTGACCTTCCCGCTCGCCAAACGCGGAATCATGGGCGCTCTACTGCTGAGTGTGTCCTCTGGCGTTGGGGTGTACACGCTGCCCCTCGTCCTTGTCGGTCCCTACAACAGTTGGCTGGCGAACAAAATCACGCGCGAAGTTAATCCCTTTTTCAACTACCCAATGGCATCCGCGCTCGGCGTCATTCTGACGGCAGTATCCGCAGTCTTCCTCTATCTCTACCTGCGATCACAAGAAGCAGGAGACTAAACATGAGATTGCCACGCACCGTTTACATCATCCTGAACGTTTATGCGCTGATTCTGGCTGGCATCATGATTTGGCCGGTCCTGCAAATGCTGCTCACCTCGGTGACTTCCGATGTCGTGTTTCCCCCGCAGAACTTTTCGCTGAATGCGTTCAACCGTGTGTTATGGCCGGGTTTTTTTCACTCGATGGGGGTCAGCTTGCAGTTGGGATTCTGGTCGACTCTGCTGCTGATTTCGATCTGTCTGCCGACTGCCTATGTGCTCGAACGACGCCGTTTTCCAGGCCGCAGCCTGCTGTCCGCAGTCATCTTTGTGCCCACGATCTTCCCATCGGTCACCTACGTCATTGCAATCGGGGTTTACGTCGCCATCTATTTCATCGAGCTGCGCGGCACATTCCCGATTATCGTCATCGCGACGGCGATGGGCGCAATTCCGCTCGTCGTGCGCACGATTCAGGGTTCGCTGGCGACGTCCGATCCGGTTTATGAGGAGGCTGCGGTCGTCATGGGTGCCAGCCCCATGCAAGCCTTTTTCCGAGTAACCCTGCCCCTCATCGCACCGGGTGTGATTACGGCAGCGACGATTGCCTTTACGTTCTCAGCAACGAATTTCCTTGCGCCCTGGATTTTGGGCGCGACCGACCCGCCAGTCGCCGTCTACATTTATCGCGATGTCGAGCGGCTTGGCTTTACACCAGAGCTTGCCGTCCAGGTGCTTGTCATGGAATTTATCATCCTGGGGATGGTACAGGGTCTTTACTTTGTCTTTCGCAAGCAGTTACGCGGCGTATTCACGTAGGCAGGACATCGAAATTCATGGCACAAGTTTTTATCAACGATCTGATCAAACGCTTTGACCAGGTGGTCGCCGTCGATCGAGTCAACGTGGAGATTCCTGAAGGCTCGCTTACGGCGATCCTCGGTCCTTCTGGCTGCGGCAAGACGACTCTGCTGCGCTGCATAGCAGGGCTGCTCATGCCCGATGAAGGACGAATCCTGATTGGCAACAGCGACGTAACGCACCTGGAGCCATTCAAGCGCAATCTGGGTATGATCTTTCAGCGACCCTCGATGTTTCCCCACATGACCGCGTCCGAAAACATTGCCTGGGGTCTGAGGCTGCGCAAATGGCCGAAACAGGACATCCCCAACCGGGTGAAGGAGATGCTGCGGTTGGTTCATCTGGATGGTATGGAGAACCGGTCGTTCAAGCAGCTCTCCGGGGGGCAGGCGCAGCGGGTCGTCATTGCGCGCGCGCTGGCACCGGCACCGGATCTGCTGCTGCTGGATGAACCCTTGAGCGCGCTGGATGCCAAGCTGCGCGACGAACTCAAGCTGGAGATTGCCGAGATTCATCGCAAAACCGGCTCGACCATGGTCCTGGTCACTCATGATCAGGGCGAGGCGCTCACGATCGCCGACAATGTCCTGCTGATGAATGAAGGACGCATCGAACAGGAAGGCAGCCCAATCGAGATATATCGCAACCCGAAGACCCTGTTCAGTGCTACTTTCATCGGTACCAACAACTTCCTACCCGGTACCGTGCTTAAGAATACGCCTGAAACAGTGGTGTCGCTCGATGGCCTGAACATGACCTTCAATTCGCCGCGCCCCTATCCCGATCTTCCACCGGGGTCAACCGTCTGGGTCTGTATCCGTGCCGACGAC
>JAIOHO010000101.1 GCA_019912905.1 Anaerolineae bacterium | reverse complement strand
CTTCATGCTGGCGCTGGCCTGGTTATCCAGTCTCAATCTCCTCGACCATCCCTCCCGACAGCGGGCCATCCTGTGGGGAACGGCATTTGGCCTGGCGTTCCTCGCCCGCACGGATTCGGTGATGATCCTGATCTGGTTGGGGCTGTACGTCCTACTGAAACTGCCGCGTCCATCTCGTTGGGCGCTCGTGGTCATCGGTGCTGGCACCGCAGGTGTCGTCATAGCACCCTGGCTCATCTGGAATCAGGTCAATTTTGGTTCCGCTTTCGTGCAGGTGAGTGGCGTTGCCGTTCCCTGGGCAGTGCAGACCCGTTATCAGATGGCAAATCCGGGTGCACCCCTGTGGCAGCTTTCGCGGGATGTCCTGATGAACCCGGAGTTCTGGATTCGGGGGGATTACCTGGGTGCGCCGATGGTGCTGGGATTCGTGCTGTGGCCGCTTGGGATCATTGGCTTATGGCGTGGCATTCGCCATCCAGAAACACGCCAGCTTGCGGTGATCGGTGGCCTTATCCTGTTCGGCGGCATTGTACTGCTGATTATTCATACAATGATCCGATGGTATCCACGCCCCTGGTATTTTATTGGGACTGCGCAGGCACTGTCCATCAGCTTGGCATTGTTCTGGTGGGTATTGGGCACAGCGCGCATCCGGCCTCTGGTGCTGGCGGTTGGTACGGTTATCACCCTGGCTCTCGCATCCATCGCCTGGCAGATTGGATACTATCCCTGGCAGCGTGCTCAGATCTACGACGCAGCACTGTGGGTCAAAGATCACACCCCGGATGAGACAATTGTTGCCAGTATGAACTCCGGGATCATAGGCTATTACAGCGAGCGAACCACGATTAATTTGGATGGGGTGGTTAACCCTCAGGCATTTGCCGCCAGCCGTCAGACACGCCTGATGGATTATGCCATTGAGAGCGGGGTCCACTACCTGCTCGATTTTGATCATGCCCTCCAGCAGGAATATGGCCCTTTTATGGGACAGGACTATTTACAACATTTGTCTGAAGTCACACGCATCGGAAACGTTTACCCAGGATTAGGAGCTTATCGAATCTACGAAGTACACGAGTAAGTGATTAGAAAATCCGGGATGTGGGTGGTGAAGCATAGCATTCGGTGTATTTACCATGCTTCACCACAGAAAATCGCATGAAGCGGCCTACGTTTCCTGAGGCGGTGGCTGCACCTTCATCGGCGGCAGGCCATAATGGACGCGCACGGCGTTTTCGACTTCGTCGGCGACGGATGCATTTTCATTGAGATACTGCTTGGCATTTTCGCGGCCCTGGCCGAGCAAGCCATCGTGATAGCGGTAGAATGCGCCGCGCTTCTCGACGATCTCCAGGTCCACCCCCAGGTCGAGGATTTCCCCGGTTTTGCTGATGCCATTCTCGTAAAACATGATGTCGAACTCGCATTCGCGGAAGGGCGGGGCGACCTTGTTTTTGGTGACGCGCACGCGCACCCGGTTGCCGATGGTATCGCCGCCCTGCTTGATGCCTTCCATCCGGCGGATGTCCAGCCGCACGCTGGCGTAGAATTTCAGCGCCCGGCCACCCGGCTGCGTCTCTGGGCTTCCATACATCACGCCGACCTTTTCACGGATCTGGTTGGTGAACAGCACTGCCGTGTTCGACTGCTTGATGGCCCCGCTCAATTTCCGCAGCGCCTGGCTCATCAGGCGGGCCTGCAAACCCACGTGGCTGTCGCCCATCTCGCCTTCGATTTCCGCGCGCGGCACCAGCGCCGCCACACTGTCCACCAC
>JAIOHO010001065.1 GCA_019912905.1 Anaerolineae bacterium | reverse complement strand
ATCTGTAGCCGACCGAGACTTGCTCCAGCGCACGCTGACTGGCGCGGATGGTGTTTTTCTGATGGCCTCATTATGGCTGAAGGAATGTGCTGCAAACCCGCGTGCTTGCCTCGAAACCAATGTGACCGGCGCATTCAATGTGCTGGAGGCATGCCAGCTCGCGGGAGTCAGCCGGATAGTATACGCATCTTCATCTGCTGTGTATGGCAGCCCGGTTCCGACACCGATTACAGAAGATCACGCGCTAGACGGGATGACATTCTACGGCGCATCCAAGATCGCCATCGAGCAGTTTTTACGCGCCTTCCAGCACATGTACGGCCTGTCATACGCTGTCTGCCGCTACACCAATGTCTACGGTCCGCGCCAGCGTACCAAGGGCGACGCAACCAGTGTGATCATTCGATTTTTGGATTGGATCGCTGCACACGAACCACCCCTCATTTACGGCAATGGGGAGCAGTACTATGATTTTATTTATGTTGAAGATGCGGCACGGGCCACGATCCTCGCGATGGAAGCAGACACCCAGGCTGACGCTTTCAACATTGCATCAGGTGTTTCCGTATCGATCAATACACTGGTCGAGACGCTGCTGACACTCACCAATTCTGACCTGCGCCCGCTGTACAAGGCGGCATCCGATTCGGCAGATTGGCATTTCAGCGTGGACAAAGCCGCGCGGTTACTTGGGTTTCACGCTGAAACTCAACTGGCGGATGGCCTCCTTGCACTTATTCGCTGGCGTGCCCAATATACTTAGAGAAGGGACTGGCTTATGGCACTCACAGGTAAAAAAGTTCTGGTCACAGGCGGCGCCGGTTTCGTCGGCAGCCATTTAGCTGAACGCCTTATAGCCCTGAACCCGGCCAGCCTGACCATTGTGGATAATTTTTTCCTGGGCAGGATGGAAAACCTCGAAAATATCGTGAACGATATTCAGGTTGTGCGCATGGATGCGTCCGATTTATCCGCGATGCGGCAGATTGTCCGGGCTGAAAAGATCGATGTTGTTTTCGACCTGGCAGTTATTCCCCTGCCAACCTCGCTGGAATATCCTGCCTGGACCGTGCAGACCAATGTCGCCATCGCCACGACGTTTTGCGAACTCGCTCGCTTCGGCGACATTGACACTCTGATTCACTGCTCGTCATCCGAAGCCTACGGAACGGCACAGGTTGTTCCCATGACAGAAGAACACCCGTTGGCCGCCATCACGCCCTACGCCGCCAGCAAAGCCGCTGCCGATCAGGTTGTGCTGTCTTACTGCCGGACCTTTGGCATCGACGCGACCATCGTGCGCCCGTTCAACCAGTTCGGTCCGCGCCAGAATGACCGAGCTTACGCCGGGATCATCCCCATCGTCATTAATCGAGTCACACAGGGCCTTCCTGTCGAAATCTTTGGCGACGGGAAACAGACACGCGACTACATTTTTGTGCGCGACACAACCGATTTTATCGTCAAAGCCTACAGCGAAACCGCAACTCGCGGTCAGGTCATCAATGTGGGGAGCGGTCGCGAGATTACCATCAATGAGCTGGTACAGAAACTATTGGCCGTCATGCATGCCAATGACCACCCGGTTATCCACACACATCCCCGTCCAGGCGATGTACGTCAGCACTGCGCCGGGATCGAAAAAGCCCGCCAGATGCTGGGAGTGAATCCGCCAGGCGTGACCCATGAGAACCTGAACGAAACTGTCGAGTGGTATCTCAAGGCCAAAAGTGCCTGATTAGCGCAAACAACGAGGAGTTGGAAACGAATGAAGTGTATAACGGTGGTGGGCACGCGGCCAGAATTCATCCAGATCGCCCCGCTGACTCGGGCACTGCGCCAGCAGGGTCATCAGGAAATCCTGGTCAACACCGGACAGCACTACGATGACAACATGTCGCAGGTGTTTTTCCGCGAACTCGATCTCCCTCAGCCAGAGATCAGCCTGGGGG
>JAIOHO010000100.1 GCA_019912905.1 Anaerolineae bacterium | reverse complement strand
TCCTGGACCATGTAAGGCACATACAACTCGGTGAAGCCTTTTGTGCGGGCCATATCGAGGAACAGACTGACCAGCGCCCGCTGCAAGCGCGCGCCCATCCCCTTCAGGATGTAGCTGCGCGTCCCGGCCAGCTTCACCCCGCGCTCGAAATCGATGATGTCCAGGGCAGGGCCGAGTTCCCAGTGCGGCCTGGGCTGGAAATCGAACTCGAACATGTCCCCTTCCGGCTTCCAGGGGATATTGTGTTCTTCGCTGTCGAACACCGGCACGCTGCGGTGCGGCAGGTTGGGAACCCAACTCATTTGTTCGTTCAGTTCCGCCTCGACCGCCGCGATTTGCTCGTTATACGCGTTGACGCGGTCCCCCAATCCGCGCAGGGCCGCAGTCAACTGGTCGAGTGTTTCAGCCGGGTCCACATCCGTCGGGAGGCTGTCCACTGTCACCTGCCCTTCCATCAGGGCGGCGGCTTTTTCGTAATCGCCCGACTCCACCGCGACCGAGATCGCATACGCGCGGCGCGCCCGCTCCTCCTCGCTGAGGCTCCGGTCTCCACGCAGACGGCCCACGCCTTTGTTGAGCCGGTTGCGCTGCGCCTGAATCGCTTCCGATTCGGTGAGCAGGCTGCGGCGCTGCTGATCGAGTTCAAGAATCCGGTCGATACGCTCCAGCGCGGCAGGATCGTTCAGCTTGGCGATCTGTTCTTTAACCCAATCGGGCTTTTCACGGATAAGCATCATATCAAGCATCATCATTCTCCAGATGTGTTGTGGTGCTCAGGTACAGCGAAATGGTGCGGTTGGGTATCCTCGTCCGGGTTGACGGGGGGTTCATCGGGCAGCAGCGGGCGCGTGAAATCGTCATACAGGCGCACTGCGGCCAGCGCCAGCCCCAGGATGATGACCACGATGACCAACAGGTTAAAAAAATCAGGTGTCAGAAATGCCATATCGTCCGCCCGAATAAAAAACGCCTGCCCCGTTCGACCAGGATCAGGCGTCTTGCCTTGCTACAGGTGAATCAGGCGCATTATGCGGTGGTTAGGTCTGGCTGGAAGACGAGGCGGAAGCCCGCCATGCGGGAAGCTTAAAGCTGAAGGTGCTGCCCACATCTTCCTCCGTTCGGAACCACATCGCGCCATTCATGGCTTCAACCTCCTGCTTGCACAGATACAGGCTTATACCATGTCCAAATTCTGCAATAATCTGCGGCTGGCGCGCCCGCTGAAAGGGCTGGAACACCTTATCCATTTCTTTGGCACGCACGCCGTAACCTTCATCAATCACGTCAATCTGGACCGTGTTCTGCTGTGCAGAGGCGACAATTTTCACCGGGGTCGCCTTCATGCTGTACATGATAGCATTCCGCACCAGGTCTCGCAAGATCAGCGACAGATGCTCAGACGACGCGGCCACGGACAACTGGGAGGGGATGTCATAACTCAGGCGGCTGCGAAAATCCTCTGGGTCCGATTCCGGGTCGAGCAGCGTCATTTCGTCCAGCGCTTCGAGAAAGTCCTCGACAAAATCTGCCAGATTGATCTGCCTGCGCCGCTCCTGAACCGCCTGGGCGAGGCTGCCGGTGCGCAGTGCCTGCAAGCGGCCTAACGCCTCCATCAGCGTGCCGGTGCGGTGCATGTGGGTGGCAATCAGCCGGTTGAAACCCGCAATCCGTTTGCTCAGCAGCTCGACAGGCGCGTCGGGACTCATCTGGTTGATGCTCAGGTTGATCAGTTTGATGTGGCCCTGGGTGGCTTCGACCGCCTCCTCAACCTGATCGCGAAAGCGGCCAATCAGATCATTGACGACGGTCCAGTCGGGCGAGTCCAGGGTAATCAGCGTATGTACGGCCTGCGCTTTGCCGGGGACCGTAGCAACCCAGCAGGGGATAAACTCCCCGGCGCGGTAGAACCGAAAGCGCTCAGGTTGTCTAGACTTCAAAGCACGCTGGCGCATGGCGTCAATGCCACCGCCCGGTTCCTGCTGGCCGCTGTTGAACAGCACGGCTGCGGCGGTCCAGCCTTCGGTGCGGATCAGCTTGAGATCGGTGCCCAGAATCATTTCGGCAGTCCGATTATGGATCACCAGGCGTCCGTTATCGTCAAAGATCAGCACGCCATGTCCCAGACCGTCGATCACCGCCTGGCCGTCGAGGATTGCTTCAAAGTCCACCAGTTTAAACTCCGACAGTAAAAATTCTTGGTATGTTTAATTCTATCCGCTTTTCGGCCCGGCGCTATGTCAGAACCTGTGATCAACTGGCACACTCCAGTCTGCTGCGGTCCCTCATCCGTGAAGATGGGCATCTCAAGCAGTCGGAGCGCGATTTAATATTGTGAGCGGCGAGCAGAGAGTAGCTGAAAAGGAAGTAAAAGCGAGGAGCCTCAACCATCAGGTCGAGGCTCACATCGGGTGTTATTCAATGGCTTTGATGACGAACACAATCTCACCATCCGGGGCTTTGACCGTGACCTTGTCGCGCACCTTCGCACCAATCAGGGCTTTACCCAGGGGGCTTTCGATCGAAATCTTGCCTTCGCTGGGGCGCGCTTCGGCAGAACCCACCACATGATACACTTCTTTATCCTGCGTGCCCTGTTCGACGACCGTCACTTTCGAACCCAGGGAGACCTCGTCATTGGTGCCCGAGGCTTCGATGACTTCCGCCGTATTGAGAATCATCTCCAGCCGCTGGATTTCACCTTCCACAAACGCCTGTTCATTCTTAGCATCTTCGTATTCGGCGTTCTCGGTCAGGTCGCCACCTTCCTCCAGGGCCTGGCGCAAGCGTTCGGCCACTTCAGCGCGCCGCACTTCGACCAGGTGACGGAGTCGCTTTTCCAACGTCTGATAACCTTCTGGCGTCAGATACTGGGGTTGATCGACCATATTATCCTGCTCCTTAAAACGAAAAATGCGCTATTTACGAATAGCACATGGTACAAAAAGCACAGCGGGCGCTGTGCTATGGGTGCAGATTTACGATTTTGACTCAATCCGCACCGTAATTTAGCACGAAAAACACGATGTGTAAAGTGAAAAATGTATAAACATTTAATGTGAATGATCAGTCTGGAGCCAGGAGTGTGAAGCTGAAGGTGCTGCCGACCCCGGACTCACCTGAAAAAATCAACTCACCGCCCTGAAGCGCCAGCACCTGCCGGGCCAGGAATAACGACAGGCCCGTCCCGCCGTGCAGCCGCACCAGTGGATGATAATCCCCGCGCCAGAATGGGCTGCCGACCTGGTCCATATCTTCGGGCCGCAGGCCAATGCCATTATCGGCCACATTGAACAGGACGTGTGTACCCAGGTTGTCTACTGAGAGGCGAATCTTCCCGCCCTTCTCGGTATAGCGGATGGCATTATCCAGCAGGTCGGTGAGCACGATCAACGACTGGTAAAAATCCCCGCGCGCCATGGGCACTGGCTCGGTGACGACGATGGCGAGATCATGGCCGCGTCCCTCGGCACGCTCCAGCACCCGCTTGCGTGCTTCTTCAAGCAGGTCGCTGGCAATAAAATCGCTCCAGTCAACCTGCACCTCGTCCCGCTGCATGGTCATCAGATACTGGACGGCATCGAGCAGCCGGAAGGCGCGGTCGGTATTGTCGTGAATGGCATGAAGCCACTGCGCCTGTTCGGGCGTGATCTGACCCAGCAAGCCGGTCTGAAGCAGTTCGGCCCGGCCCCGGATGCCCACTAAGGGCGCGCGGAGCGCTTCATCCATACCCAGCAGCACGTCAAGCACCGAACTGTCTCCGGCGAGAGATTGATCGGACAGCGGGGCGCGCTGCGGCTCCGGTGGTGGAGCTGCCGGTACCGATTCCGATGGCTCGCGGGCCAGCAGGTCCGTATCGTCGAGCACACGGGCATTGAAAAATGCCACTTCCTCGGACAGGCTTTGAATGAGGGCGACAATCTGGTCGAGCCTGTCGGCGGTGGCAGGCGGCGCTGCGCTGCGCAGGCGTGTGAGCAGTTCCAGGGCGG
>JAIOHO010001064.1 GCA_019912905.1 Anaerolineae bacterium | reverse complement strand
GGGATGTGTCGGCTGCCGCGAAATAAAAATATCCCGCAGGCTTTGTGAAGAAACCTGCGGGATAGATTTGTGATGGAGGACGGCCCGATTACGGAATAATCAGGTAAGTGCCCCGGTAGATCAGGTTGACGTTGGTGATGTTGTTGGCGGCGGCGATGGCATACAAGTTGACGCCGTAGCGCTGCGCGATCTTCGCCAGGGTATCGCCGGCGACCACCAGGTGGCGGCGCGCGTAGGTCGGCTGTCCGGTCGATCCATACGGCGGCGGGGGCGGCGCATAAACGCTGCCATCACTGGGCGACACGCTGCGGACGGGTACGCCGGTGGTCACATAACGCGCTTCCACCCAGCCGACGGTGCCATCTGGCAGGCGGATCTGCGCCCAGTTCGAGTCGTAGCTGCGGCCAATCAGTTCGAACGTCTGGCTGAGGCCGACCACGCGCACGATCGCCGCCACGGGGTCTGGGTTGGTGCGCAGGTTCAGGCTGATCGCGCCGGTGTTCGCGCCGGTCGGGACCAGCGGGGCCGCGATCAGTTGTTCGCCCACGGGCAGGCTGCGAGTCGGGTAATTGGTGTACAGGTAGTTGACATTCACCCAACCGGTGACACCGTTGGTCAGCGAGATATAGATCCAGTTGCCAGCATCATTGCGGGCGACCATCTGTACCCCGAAGCCGTAGGGGAGCGTGGCGACAGAGCCGTATTGCAGCCCTGGCCCGGAGCGGACGTTCAGGCTGCCGGTGCTGACACTGGCAACCGGGCTTTGCGCAAAAGCGGGCGCGGCCACGGCCAGCAGCATCGTGAAAATGAGGGTCAAAAGAAGCAGTCGTCTGGTCATGTTCTTTTCCATTGTCACAACTCGTCAGCATGTGGACACACTGAACACTGAAATACTCTTTATAGTGTATCCGATTCACGCCAGAATGCACAAATAGGTTCAAAATCGTCAGTAATTCAGTGGGTAAAAATGGGCTGAACCCCTGCTGCCGCCGACTCCGGCTGGCAAGCCCTCCACGTTCTTCGGGAGACTCTGAACTCCAACAGCACCTGGACCCATGCCCGGCATCCCCAAAACAGCCATCCCATGCGCTAGCTGCCGCCGTCAGGGTGTTCTTCTTCCGGGCAGTTGATTTCAAAATCGAAGTTGAACGGATCGAGCGCATCGCTGAGCGACTGGGCGGACGCCTGGCGCGTGGTTTGCTCAGACGTCATCAGGGCTTCGGCGCGGGTATCGAGTTCCCCCTGCGCCTGAGAATTGCAGGTGGTGAAGGTCAGCGGGCGGCGCGTCGTGCCGTTATAGGTCTGGAACTTCTGGCGGTGCTGTTCTTCGTGCGGCGACAGCACCGTGTCGATCCAGTTCTGAGCCTGCTGGCGCTCGCATTCGTTCAGGCTCATCGTGCTCAGGTTTGGCAGGTCAACGTTGATGGGCACCTCGTAAGTGCACACAATCGTGGTCGATACGTTGACGCAGGGATCGCTGTCGCTGCAACTGCCTTCACAGTGCTGCGCCCGCGTGAGACGCGTATTCTCGGATCGAAAGGAGTTGTTACT
>JAIOHO010001063.1 GCA_019912905.1 Anaerolineae bacterium | reverse complement strand
GCGTCAGCGCTTCCCAGGGGATGGCAAACAGCTTGTTGCCCAGCCCGAGGACACCGCCGAAAGACAGGACCGCATAAGCCACGCGCCCGCTCTCGACATCGAGCATAATTTCGGTCAGCTTACCGAGATCCTCGCCGGCGCTGTTTTTAACGCCGTCGCCGATCAAAGTCGTGGCTGAAAGTAGCAGGGTATTCATGGAATGTCTCCTTATAGCGATAAATGGTCGTGAGGGATGGTTGGAGGGTGGTCTTTAGACGATCGACCGCCGCCCGATAAACAGGGCCGCCAGGAACAGCACCAGAAAGACCACGAAAAACAACTGTGCGATCGATGCTGCCGCTCCTGCCACGCCGCCAAATCCGAACACGGCAGCCAGCAGGGAGATGACCAGAAACAGGACGGCCAGTCTTAACATGTGGGTCTCCTCGAAAGGGATGAACGGAACACCATCTCTGAGGCTCTGGCTCCATCTCTGACTGCCGAGCGTCAGAGTGCTTTCATTGTCTGTCGAAATCGTGCATGGCGGATGGGCGGCCCAGCGGGTTATCGTGCGGGCAAAGCAGGGGATGCGGGCATAGGTCAGGTGGCTATCCCTGCACAGCCGCGAACGATCCCTTCCTTAAACACAGCGGGCTGCGCCTGGAATACGCCAGCGCCGAGGCTGGAATGCTTCTGAAATCCACCACCTGACCCAGAATCAAACCCATCATGATGCTCAGGATTGAAGGGCGGGGAAGGGATAAGATAGCACTGAAGTTCAGACTTCGACCCGCAAACGGGGAACGGTCAGGGCACAGGACGTCAATCCGAGTCGGAGCTGGCCGCAAGTGGTACCCCGCTTGATCGGTCATCAAATTCTGTAGAAAAAGGAGCATCCTATGGCAAACAATCCGAAGTGGGATCAGATTCAAGGGAAGTGGAAACAGTTTTCCGGTCAGGTCCGCGAGAAATGGGGCGAGCTGACCAATGACGACATCGATCAGATCGAGGGTCGCCGCGACCAACTGGCGGGCAAGATCCAGGAAAAGTACGGCGTGGCGAAAGAAGAGGCCAATCGCCAGATCGATGCCTGGGCGAACGACCTGAAGGTCTAGCCTGATTCGGTAAATCCACCCAGGTTCTTACCTCCTGCCTGACCCGGCGTGCATGGACCAATATGTGCGCCGGGTTTGCTTTCCCGGCAGGCACACCGGTCATGTGGACTATGAACGTGAGGGGCGTCTTACCCCAACGGAAATCGCCTGGCCGACGCAACTTCATTCCACCACCCGCTGGATGAGACACGAGCCAACCTGTGGCTCAATAGTTTCAGCGCATCGACAAGCATAGAAAGGACGACATATGCGTAAGTTTTTGATCGGTCTTGTTTGCTTAACTGCCCTGGTTTCCATGAGCGCAGTCAGTTTGGCCCAGGATCAGAGCACCGCAACACCCGTCACGGATACCACCGGTATGCAGCAGCCGATCCAGGACGATGAGGCCGATGGTGCGACGCTGGAAACAGTGACGGCGGATACGGCTTCGTTTGTCGGCACGACCGTGACATTGCAAGGTACAGTGGCCGAGTTCGTGAACGCCCGCACCTTCGTACTGGCTGAAGGGGCCGCCGTCGATGATGATCAGGTCCTGGTGATCAACACTGGCTCGGACGAATTTGACCTGCATCTTTCGGCGGGTCAGCGCGTGCAGGTGACCGGTACCGTCTCCTTTTCACTGGATGAAGGCGGCTTCGATGAAGTTGCGACCGCGGGCATCGTGATGATGGATCACAATGCGACGAACGACGACTCAACCATGATGCAGCCTACCGCAACCATGCTGGCCGAAATGACCCCCGAGGTGACCGCGGATGCGAATGCCATGCAGCCGACCCTGGTGCCGGACGTGACACTCACCCCCGCCATGGACACCTCTTCGGACATGACGACCATGCCTGCGACGAGGCACGAGGTCAACCTGGCGGCGATGCGCGACGTGGTCAACGAGCGCTACCCGAACTACACGATCGTGACCGTGTCGTCGATCGATCAGATCGTATGGATACCGGAACAGGGTTAGTCTCCCTCTGAACCACCGCTGGATGTTTAAAGCTGTCCCCTGGGCGGGGCAGCTTTTTTGCATTCAACGCTTTAAATCGGCCTCATCAGGAAGTGTCAGCCGGGTCGGGCAGGGCTTCCTACACCCGCAGCGTCGAAACGCCTGTAACTATCCGCGGTGCGATGCAGATCGTGAGCAGGTTCGGATGATGCCCTGCAAGCCCGCGGCATGGGACTCTGGCGGTAAAACCTGGTAGATCACCACAGGCGGCCTGGATGAACTCAAGTCTTCGCAACCCCGGTCGTTTCTCCTGAACGCTACGCGGGGAGAGGAGGGCAAATCCGTTGAGCGTCGAAAGTGCATTCCAGCTTTCAGGTATCGACGCGATCATGCGACAAAAAACAGCGACATCGTGAACGACGATGCCGCTGAGTGTATGCAGTGCAGGGATGGATAGAGACGGATCAGACCGCCGTGAAGCCCCCGGTCTTGCGGATAATCACCCGCACACCATCCAGGGACGACGGAATTTGATCTTCCGGGGGCAGCCGGTCATTCGCCACATGCTTATCGACCAGAACGACCAGCGCCAGCTCTGGATCGTTGGCATCACTGCTGGCACGGCCCACACTGACCCCGACCACGTGAGGCTTGCGCATCAGATCCTGGATATACTTCTCCTGTACAGCCTTCACATGAGCCATGTGCTCACTCGAAATGGTCATCGTAAACCCCTGTTCCCGCACTCTTGCGGTTTCCTGACTTCCTTAGCTGTGAACGCGATCCTCGACCTGCTGCCGCAGCTTGGAAAAATCATTCTCCAGCCGGTGGAGGGCATCATTGGTCGCGTCGGCACTCTCGTTGAAGGTGCTGGACAATTCACGCCGGATCTGCTCGCCGTTTCGGGGTGCAAACAGGAGCGCGAAGACCGCGCCCAGGGTGACTCCGGCTGCGGTAAAGATGAGCACGGCCAGCGCCTGCTGACGTTTGGCCTGTTGTTCGGCTTCCTGACTGTAATAAATACGGCTGTTCATCATATCGTCACTTTCTACATTGGCTAAGCATAGCCCGACGTTAACGCTTAAGGCGCGTTCGTGCATGATCTGCACAGCGCATTCTCGCTTAGGTCAGGTGTCGGATTGTCGTCTGGGCCAGGTGGTGGAATAGGGCAGCGATTGACTGATCATGCTCCTGGCATGCCGTACCCTGCTCATGGCATGGGCCAGTCTACCTAATCCACATTCAGCCGTATGTCTCTAGTGATAAACCCAAAAGATTATTACAGTGGATTATATTCGGATTGGTGGGGACAGCAGGCGTTTATTGTGAAAGAATTGTTTTTCTTAAGCTTTCATTGTAAGTCGATAGGGAGGTTCACTATGAAAGCCATACTCTGCGTGCTGTTCTGCGCGCTGCTGGCCTGCACCGCCTTCGGTCCGGTGGCGGCCCAGGAGGTGCCTGTGACCACCACGCCGGATAACGTGGCCGGAGACATCGTCGATCTTACCGAGGCGGCGGCCCAGGCTACAGCCACTTCGGTCGAGAATTTTCTGACCCGTCTGGTCCAGACCCCGAAGTCGGATCTGGCGCGGGTGCTGCTGGTGATAGGTGGGTTGGTCCTGCTGCTGGCCGGTTGGCGCATCTACGAAGTCGTGATTCTGGTGGCCGGATTCCTGATGGGCGCTGCTGTGGCGACCTCCCTGGTGGTGGCGGACAGCGTGCTCATCAACCTGGCGTTGCTGCTCATCGGCGGGCTGATTGGTGCCGCCCTGAGTGTCTTCCTGTATTACATCGCCGTGTTTTTGATGGGGGCCTACGTGGGTATTGCCCTGACCAATGGTCTGGCGGTGACCCTGGCGCTGACACCGGTGTCGGACATCGCGCTGCTAATCGGCGGGCTGATCGGCGGCATCATCCTGATTGGCTTGTCCTTTGAGTTCCTGATCTTTATTTCGGCGCTGGTGGGTGCACAGATCCTCGCTTTGGGCCTGGGTCTGGGCGCGGTGTGGGTCATCATCCTGGCGGTCATTGGCATCGTGGTGCAGTTTGCGCTCACGCGTGCTCTGCACTATGAGCTGCGCCGCCGCCCGCGCCGGATCGATCTTTTCCGCCGCGTGACCAGCTAGCACGGATTGATTTCATGGGAGGTCATCATGGCCGGGTTCCTTCAGAGTGTGATCCTGAGCGATATAACCCTGTTTCTGGTGATGGGCCTGCTGCTGGTCCTCATCACCTCCTGGGCCTATTCGCTGCGTGAGTATGCCGGTTATCTGCTTGGTTGGCTGATCGGTTTCCTGCTGGTCCTGCTCATCAGCGTCTTTTTTGCCGGGCAGGAGCCGGGGGTAATGAGCGAAGCTGACGCCATCGTGTTCATTGGTCCGGCGGTATTCCTGGGTCTGATGATTGCATCCGTGCTTGGCCTAGGCGTGGGTTTTGCCGTCCTCGCGCTGGTGCACAACGATGGGCAGGCACGTTCGAAAGTGACTCGCTCGCTGACCATCGCCATCGCGACCAGTTTCACGCTGGCTTCCGGCTATACGATGATTCTGGCGTCTTATTCACTGCGGCTGCTGGTTGCGGCCTTCGCCCTGGCCGTGGCGATCGGTGCGCTGCTTAACTTTATCCTCGTCCAGCAGCGGGTGCGCCGGGCGTTGGTCGTCACCAATATCGAACCGGAAGGCGAAGAAGTGCTGGCCCAGTCTGCCGAGCCGCGTCTGTCCGCCGACGATCTGCCCAGCCCGCTGGCCCAGCGGATTCACAATCTTCGCACCCGGGCGAGTCGTTATGGGCAGTGACGCCGCCTGGAAATTGAGTGACCTCTCATGACCTTTGACTGCATCCATGGGATCGCGAACCCGGCGGCCAGCTTCCGGCACTGGCAGGGTGGGCCTATCCGCGTCGAGATTGAACCTGGTCAGAAAATGCGCGGTGACGGCGAATACCTGGGGCACACCCCGGTTGAGATCGAAGACCCAGCCTGTGCTGTAATGGTCTGGTCCCCGGTGCTGCACACCCGGATGATATTTTCGATGCGACTTCACAGGTTAAAGGGTAAGATCAGGGATAGGTCGATGTGTTGAGAGTTTCAAGCGATTTAAGATGAAGTGGAATGTTCCTCATGGGCGCGCTTTCCGATATGCCTTTGCTGTAGGATTGGTAGGCATTGCGCTGCTGCTGTCCCTGGTGTTCTGGCCCCTGATTATGAACAACCCGTTCATGTTTTTTTTTGCTGCCGTAGCTCTCAGCGCCTGGTTCGGCGGTCTGATTCCCGGCTTGCTGGCGACGGCGCTGGCGGTCATG
>JAIOHO010001062.1 GCA_019912905.1 Anaerolineae bacterium | reverse complement strand
CCTGACCCCGGTGCCGCCGGGGGCCAACGCACCGCTGCGCACCACGCCGGTGGTCATGGCTGACGCCGTCATCACCGAGCAGGACTTCCAGCAGGCCGTCAACCGGGCGATTGCCGACATCGACTCGATTCAGGTGGCGACCATCGACTTTGTGCCCGGTGGCATCCACGTGGAACTGACGGCATTGGGCGGTGTGGCCTTTGTCACCGGCGAAGTCCAGGTATTGATCCAGATGTCCGGCAGTTTCGCCACCATCTCCATTGGCGAGGTGACCGTCAACGGCGGCGAACCCACCGATACCTATCTCGAAGTCGTGTCGGGGGATTTCTTTACGATGCTGGTGAGCGTCTTCGATGGACTGCTGACCGAGCGCGTCGGCCCAGACCATGACCTGGAAAATATCGTCCTCACCGACGCCGCGATGGAAGTCTTTTTACTCGTACCGGAACAATAATCACCCGGAGCCGGGCAAGATGTGGAATCCTTTCAAGACCTTTGCACTGGTGTTCGTCGCCCTGGCGGTGGCCCCCGCGCTGTGGGCGCAGGAAACCTGCCCGGCCATCGTCGAGCAGGCGCTGGATGCGGTCGATCAATTCTGTAATGCCACCGGGCGCAATCAGGCCTGCTACGGCCATTTTGCCGTCGAAGCGGTGCCGCAGCCGGACGTCACCACGCTCGATTTTTCCGATCAGGGCGACATCGCCGATGTGACCACGATCCGTACTCTGCGCTTACAGCCGATGAACACCGCCGCCGCTGAATGGGGCGTGGCCCTGATGCGCTTGCAGGCCAACCTGCCGGGCAGTCTGCCGGGCCAGAATGTCACCTTTTTACTGTTCGGCGATGTCGAAATCAGCAGCGCGGTCCCCGAAGACGATCCAAGCGGCGACCTGACTCCCATGCAGGCCTTCACCCTGCGCACCGGAGTCGGCGACTCGCAGTGCGCGGAAGCCCCGGAAAGCGGGCTGGTCGTCCAGACACCCGAAGGCGCGGGCGAAGTGATCTTTAGCATCAACGGCGTCGAGGTCGGCATGGGATCAACCGTCGTCTTCCGGGCCGAGGCCGATGGCGAGATGGTCGTCAGCACTATCGAAGGGCTGGCCGTGCTCGAAGTCGAGGATGAGGTGCAGCCCGTGCTGGCGGGAACACGCCTGCGCGTGCCGCTGGACCGCACCCTGCGTCCCTTTCGCCGGCTGGTCAATCCGCCAGAGCCGTATGAACTGCGCCGTCTGGAGGGCATTCCGCTGCGCCTGCTGCAACGCCGCATCGAGATCGCTCGCCCGCTGACGCAGCAGCAGGTCAACCGCGCCATGCAGCGCCTGCTCAGCGGCCAGCCGATTTGCGGCGTCGAGGGGCTGCCCAACTGCGATCGAATCCCGCGCACGCTGCTGGCCCGTGCCATGAAAGCCAGCCGCGCAAGTATGGAGAATCGCCTCGGCTGCGCCTTCCGCCGGGGAGCCAACGAAACCCCACTCGCGCCGGACGACTCGCGCCCCTACTGTGACCAACAGCCGCCGGAGAGTCTGCCGTGCGTCTTCGTGCCCGGGCCAGATGATCCGCCGCTGCCAGAGCGCGAAACCCGCCCCTTGTGCCCGCAGCTGCCGGAGAATATGACCCTGCGCGGCCTGCGCCGCGACAACCGCATCCAGCCGCGCGGCGGCGGATAAACGCCTCACTATTGATTTACCAACCTGTAGGGGCACCCATGCGGTGCCCATCAGGGTATGCCGTGTCCAGAGCGGCGCAAGCGTAGCCCCTACCATCGGGGTCATTGAATCACCATAAAACCAACCCGACCCTTATAGAAGCCGTCTCCTATTCCGCCAACCCCGGCGCGGAAATCGAAGTCAGTTGTTTGGATTCCCAAGCCGGTGCAGTATTTCCGCCCGGAATGCGTTTTACTATTGAGAATGGCCGACTGGAAAGGGTCATCGCGCGCATGACAGACGAACAACTCGTGCAGCAGGTGCCGCACGATCCAGACGCATTTCGTGAATTGTACCGGCGCTACTTCCCGCGCGTCTTTGCCTATGTCGCCTACCGGGTGCGGCGGGTCGAAGACGCCGAGGACGTCGTCGCGGAGGTCTTTATGCAGGTGGCTCGCAGCCTGGGGCGCTTTCAGGATCGCGGGGAAGGGTCGTTCGCGGCCTGGGTCTTCCGCATCGTCCACAATCAGGTCAACCAGTTCTACCGGCAGCACCGCACCGAGAGGGAGCCGCTGCCGCTGGACGATCTACCGGAAATTCAGGCGCATCATCTCGCGCCGGACAGTGCCCTGGCCCGCAAGGAGCAGTTCGCCTATCTCAGCAGCCTGATCGCTGATCTGCCGCCGCGCCGCCGGGAGATCCTCACCCTGCGGTTCTTCGGCGGGCTGCGCAATCAGGAGATCGCCCGCGTGCTGAAGCTGGATGAACGTACCATCGCCTCGCATCTGTCCCGCGCGCTGGACGATCTGCGCCGGAGCTACCAGCCGGAGGAGGCCCGCTATGAATGACCCTCACGATCAGTCGAACCTGGAACAGTGGGAGCACCTGCGGCACAACGGCCATTCGACCGACGATCGTGTGCTGGCAGCCCTGAGGGGAACTATCGCCCAGGCAAGCCCGGACTTTCAGGACAGCCTCGAAGCCCAATTGGTCACCGCGCTTCAGGCGCGCGCTTCTCACAAGGAGAACTCACCGATGCGAATCAGCGAAACTATCCAAACGTCCGGCCTCCACCTCCCACGCAGTCTGCCCGTGACGCTGGCTGCCGCCATTGCCCTGCTGCTGTTCGGCGGACTGGCGGTCGTCATGATGAATGCGCCCAGGCCGGAAGGCACCAATCTCTCCGGCGCAGCCCAGGAGCAGCTCACCCCCATCCCCCAGGATCAATTCATGTGGACGGCGACCGCCATCATCGCCCAGGCCACCTATCAGGCGGCGCAGTCGCAACTGGCGTCGGCCCAGGCCCTGGTCGAAGCCGCGCAGAAGCAGGCCACCGAGCAGGCAGCCCAGGCTTTTGCCATCTTGCAGCCTACGCAGATGACCGAGTTTTCTCCCGGCGCGTGCCAGCCGGTCACCCTCACGATCTACGCCAACCCCAGCAGCGACTCCGTCGCGCTGATGGATACGGTGCTGGATGCGACCTTCCAGATCGAAGGCACGTTTACCAACAGTCAGAATGGCACCGTCTGGTATCTGGTCAGTGTCGACGCCGGGAGCGGCCAAGCCGTGATCGTACGCGGCTGGGTGCAGGCCGACATCCTCCAGCAGGTGTGCCCGCCCGTGTTCCCCGGTGCATTGTCCACAGGCAGTTTGGCGCTGGCAACCCCGACGATGGTGCCGTTTGCGGCCTTCACCCCCTCGCCGGTGTGTCCGCCGCAGCAGCTTTTGCTGTTTGCCGGGCCGACCAAGGCCGCGGGACTCATCGCCGAGCTGCCCTTCGACCCCAGCCTGCACATCGAAGGTTCGCTCGACCTGAACATGGGCGATTCCTGGCTGCTGGTCGTCCAGAGCGGGGTGCGCGGCTGGCTGCCTGCCCAGGCACTGCCGCCGGAATGCATCACCTGGCTGGCTCCCGAAGGCGTACCGCAGATCGACAAAATGACTGCGCCGCTCATCCCGCTGGATGCCTCGCCGGTAGCGACCGCCACGCCGATTCCCGTGCAGGCCGCCGCCGCAACTGCGACAATTATCCCATCCGCGACCTTTGTGCCGACAGTGACAGCAACCACGACGGCGACGCATACGCCATCACCATTCCCGGACAATTACGATGGCGCAGACTCCGTGCAGGTCACGCTGAACATCGCCGATCCAGAGGACGTCCCGCCCCAGGTGGATATTAACAGTCTGGTGGACATCCTGATGTTGGTTCCTCCGACGCACGACCCTGAAATCTGGGTTCCGGTAATCCAACGCGCCTATGTCCTGGAAATTCAACGCACAGGCCAGGGGACCAGCACCCGCGTCAGACTGAATCTACCACCCGACAGTGATACCACCGTGCTCTATCAGGTGATCGACGCCGGAATTCGGCTGAAGCTCAGCCTTGCGCGTTAGACCTGCGTCATTTCATCAGAGGCAGTGCGTGTAGGAATTGGCCTGTGCGCACTGTCCTTTTTGATACAAGCCTCGTTATAATGGGACGCACATAGATCCACCCATTCACAAGGAGACTCTCATGGCGAATGAATACGATGTGGTCGTGGTCGGTGCTGGACCCGGGGGGTACACCTCCGCCATTCGTGCCACTCAGCTTGGCCTGAAGACCGCCATCGTCGAAAAGCAATACTGGGGCGGCATCTGCCTCAATGTTGGCTGCATCCCGTCCAAGGCGCTGCTGTACAACGCCGAGATTGCCCACATCCTTCAACATGAACGCAAGGCCCTGGGCATCAACATTGACGGAACGGTCAGTATGGATTACGGCGTGGCGCATAAGCGCAGCCGCCAGGTCTCGAACCGCCTGAGCAAAGGCGTCCAGTTCCTGATGAAGAAAAACAAGATCGACTCCTACGATGGCTGGGGCACGTTCACCAGCGCCAGCGCAATGGACGTCGAACTGGCGGATGGCAAGAAAGAAAGCATCACCTTCAAGAATGCCATCATCGCCACCGGCGCGAGTGCCCGCCTGATTCCCGGCACGCAGTTGAGCCAGCGCGTCGTCACCTTCGAAGAACTCATCCTGTCGGAGACACTGCCGGCCAGCATCCTTATCGCCGGGGCCGGGGCCATCGGCATCGAGTTCGCCTACGTGCTGCATAACTACGGCGTGGACGTGACCATCGTCGAATTCCTGGACCGCATCGTGCCGCTGGAAGACGAGGAAGTCTCCGCCGAACTGCATAAGCAGTACGAGCGCTACGGCATCAAGCTGATGGTCAGCACGCGCGTCGAGAAAATCGAGGACAGCGGCAGCAGTGTCAAAGTCACCGTCACCCCACCCGATGGCAAACAGCAGACGCTGGAAGCCGATATGGTGCTCCAGGCCATCGGCTGGACCCCGCGCACCCAGGGCTACGGGCTGGAGAACACCGGCGTCAAGCTGACTGAGCGCGGCGCGATCGACATCAACGAGAAGATGCAGACCAGCGTGCCCAACATCTACGCCATCGGCGACGTCACCATGAAAAAGGCGCTGGCGCATGTGGCCGAGAATATGGGCATTATCGCGGCGGAGAACATCGCCGGGGCCGAGACGATCACGCTCGATTACCGCTTTCTCCCGGCGGCGACCTACTGCCAGCCGCAGATCGCCAGCTTCGGTTACACGGAAATCCAGGCGCGCGAAGCCGGGTTCGACATCCACGTCGCCAAGTTCCCCTTCCAGCCGAACGGCAAGGCACTGGGTATGAACGCGACGGTGGGCTTCGTCAAGCTCATCAGCGACAAGAAGTACGGCGAAATCCTGGGCGCGCACATGATCGGCCACGGCGTCACCGAACTCATCCCGGAACTGACGCTGGCCCGCTTTGCGGAACTGACCCCCAATGAGATCGCCCGCAACGTCCACCCGCACCCGACCCTCAGCGAAGCGGTCAAGGAAGCGGCGCACGGCCTCGAAGGGCACATGATCAACCTATAAATGACCGGCTACTTCGATGGAGTGTAGCAAGGGTGTAGGAGGTTTCTACACCCTTTATGTTTTTCGTTAACTGATTAAAATCAAAGCTATTGCCAAATATGGTTGAGATACAGATTCTATGGATAGCTTTTACGGTGAATTCGCATGGATCGGGGAAGACGATGAAATAGTATATGGCACATCTGAAGAAATGTTTCGCGCCTTCGAGCAAGGAAAGGCACATGATCCTCGTGTCAGCATAGGAGGTATTGAGAACTGGATAAGATATGACCAAATCAAAAAGATCGATATCGAATTTATGCCGTCAATTGAGGATTTGGCTGAACAGAGATCACAGAGAGAGATAACTATATTCTCCGGTGCTAACAATAGCGGTAAATCTCTTTTATTGAAATCACTTTATAAACATTTTGGTGATAAAGCCCTCCCCGTAGGGGTGAATCGTTTTTATCATGTAGGTATCATTCAAGGTGGTAACCAGCCTGAACAACCACAATTTTATCGTCAGTTCCTTCAACAATTCTATACAAGCTCACAGAATACTGAGCCGAATTATCTTGATCTTCAGAGAATCATAGTATCTCTTAACAATGAGAAACTCGATAAATTGCTCGAAATATGTGGCGATTTACTTGGAAACGATTTTGCCTGGAAGCCCGTTCGGCCTGATTACAGGTTTAGCGGTTGGTACATTTCAATGGATGATGAGGATTTGGCTCTGGGAAGCACAGGCACTCGTCTGCTGATGACCCTTGTAGGTACTCTCTTGATTGATAGTGTAGAAGTATTGTTGATTGATGAGCCAGAACTAGGACTAAGCCCAAAGATTCAATCTGCGCTGGCGCGGTATCTTTTTGACTCAGATCGACGTCATGAGATGTTTCCGCATTTGAAGCACATCTTTATCGCAACCCATTCGCACCTGTTTCTGAATCGAAGGGTCTATGACGATAATTTCGTTGTCCGCAAGCAAGGAAAGAGGGTCTCAATTGAGCCGGTCAAATCTCCGGGCGACTTGCATCACCTGCAATTCAGTATGCTGGGCAATGAACTTGAAACTCTGTTTTTACCCTCGGCGATTGTCATCGTGGAGGGCACAACTGATCGTGACTACTTATCGAAATTAATCCAATTCTACCTGTCTGGTACTGAGAAGAATGTGACAGTGGTCTCTGCGGGTGGGGACGGGATAACAAAACAAGTACATACCTTGACTCAGTTTCTCGGTGATCTCCAAACCAGCCCATATAAAAATCGTGTGTTTATCGCAATAGATCAACGCCATAGTGCCAAATTGGGCCGATTGGCGAATCAAGGCATCGAGAAGGAAAATATCAAAGTCTGGTCGAAGAACGGAATCGAATATTACTATCCAACAAGCATTATGGGGAAGATATTTAGATGTACCCCTGATGACGTCTTTCGCCAGATCAGGATTGAGGACCAATATGTAACAATAGGCGTTATACGCAAAACCAAAACTGAACTTTGCCAAGAAGTTGTTAACCAATTGACGATCAATGATTTAGTCAACATTCCTGATGAGTTGATAAATCTATTGGAACGCATAAAGAATTGCGCATGACCTGCAAATAAAACAGGGCCGCCTGAGCGACCCTGTATCCGCTATGGACCGTGCGTGGATGCGGCGTTTACGCCCGCAGCTTCGCCAGTTCGAGTTCCAATTCTTTGAGGCGTGATTGATACGGTTCCTTATGCCGCCCCTGGATCGACTGCACCCGGCGGTAGAGGCTGCCCACCTGACTGCGCACATGAGCGCTGTCCGGCGTGGGATCCGATACGTCATGGATCAAGCCGTGAAGCTCGTTGACGACCTGGTTTAACTCCATATTGCCAGTCCCCTGTAAATTGGTAATCCAGGTGGGAATGGCTTTTTTCAGCGTGTTCAGCCGCGTGCTGAACAGATAAGGGTCACTTGACTGCATGGTTCGGGTCCTCTGGTCTACTGAGATGCTTGAATGAGACCGGATGGAAAGATACGAATGGAATGTTTGCTAATGATGTAATTAATATAGGATTTTTCGTAAGTCGAGTCAACGAAGGCCGCGTAAAAAATTCCTGAATATCTCATGAAACGCCCTGGCTGAAGGCTCGAATTCCGCTGTGGGTGGGCGCACGAAACAGGCAAAACAATCCAATCAGCCATTGCCGGACGTATGCTCAGTGAGCGCTGCGCCGGGCAGAGTACGAAATACGATCACGCTCGATACTCGCTGTGAACGGCGGTGCAGCGCTCTCTGGCGAGCGGTCAGCAGGCCAGTACGACGAAGTTCGGCAACGCGCGCCAGTAGCGCCAGGACAGTGCGAAACCCTGCCAGCGGGCAAGATTTGCTGCCGCTGCCGGACCATTGGGCTGCGACAGGCTGACATACTGGACCGCGGTGTGCGGCGAAAGCGACTCGCCGCAGTCCGGCGCATCCAACTGCACGCGCACCGCACCCCCCTCAAAGCCAACCGTGAGCAAATTTGGGGTCAACTGGTCCGGCCCACCCAGCGCTGCCAGCACGTCACCCAGGTCCAGGTCCGGGCAGCCGCTCAGTCGAGTCTCGGTGACGAACGCCTCGTGCTGCTGCAACCGCACGGTGCAGCCCGGCATGTCACCCGGCGGCCTATAGTGGATATACACGCCGCTGTTCTCCGCCGTATACCCCTGCGCCATCAGGATGCGGTTGGCCTGAGCAATGAGTGTTTCGCCGGGATGAATGCCGCGCCAGCAGGGAAGTTCGCAGAACGCGCCGCGCCCCACTGGGGATGGCTGTGTGGGGTCCGCGTGTCCCATCCCAATCGCCAGCACGATCAGGGCCAGGCAGCCGCAGGCCGTCGCCATCGAAACAATGATCCGTTTGGTCATGAGATGATGCTTCATGCCGCATCCGTTGCAGATAGAGACGCGATTATAACCGCTGGCGCAGCGCCTCGAACAGGATCACGCTGGCCGCCATCGCCGCGTTGACCGATTCGGTCGCGGCGCTCATGGGGATAAAGATGCGCGCCGCCGCCAGATCCAGCGCCTGGGTGCCCGCGCCGTGGGCTTCGCTGCCGATGAGCAGCGCCCAGGGAGCCGACCAGTCCGCCTGATCGTAGCGGACGCCGCCCGCGCTGTCGGCCAGATAAACTCGCAGCGGCGCGCAGATCGTGGCAATCTGCGGCCAGTCCAGCGTCGCCAGCGGGATGCGGAAATGCGCACCCATGCCTGCCCGCAGTACTTTAGGATTATAGGGGTCGGCGCAGTCCGGGGAGAGCAGCACCGCCTGCACGCCCGCCGCGCCTGCCGTGCGCAGCATCGTCCCCAGGTTGCCGGGGTCACGCAGCGCATCGAGG
>JAIOHO010001061.1 GCA_019912905.1 Anaerolineae bacterium | reverse complement strand
TTGATCTTTCGGTCGGTTCGATTTTGGGTGTGAGCGCCATCGTCCTGGGTTACAGTTGGAAAAATCTCGGCCTGCCGCTGGAAGCCGCCATCGTGGTCGCGCTGCTGACGGGCGTGCTGTGCGGTTTCATCAATGGGCTGTTTATTGTTCGCCTGGGGCTGCCCCCGCTCATCATGACTCTGGCGACGTTTGCCCTTTACCGGGGGCTGGCGGAAGGTATCAGTCAGGCGCGCTCCGTGCGCGGCTATCCCGACTGGTTCTTCGAGCTGGGACAGAAGAATTTCATGGGCCACCCCAGCGGTATCCCCAACCAGCTCATCATCGTGGTGATTGCCGCTATCATCTCCGGGATCATTCTGTCACGCACGCCTTTTGGACGCTCGATTTATGCGATCGGCAGCAACGAACTCGCCGCGCGCTTCTCCGGCATTCCGGTGAATCTTTACAAGCTGCTTATTTACACCTTCTCCGGCTTCATGTCCGGGCTGGCGGCTTATATCTATGTCTCGCGGGTCAGTACCACCCGCTCTGACATGGGAACCGGCCTGGAACTGGACGCCATTGCTGCCGTGGTAATTGGCGGGACGAGCATTTTTGGCGGCACGGGTTCGATTGTGGGCACTGTAATCGGCCTGATTCTGATCCAGCTTATGAAGAACGGACTGGCCCTGTCGGGTGTCAAAGGGGATGCGACCACCATTGTGGTTGGCCTGGTGCTGATTCTGGCGATCCTGTTGAATAACTTTATCCAATCTCCCCCGGAATGGTTCAAACGGCGCTTCAGCCGCTAAGTCCACAGCCTTTTAAAGGAGGTGATGTGCAGCCAGCATAGAAGAAAAAAGGATGGATTTTCACTCACAGCAAAACCGAAGTTCATGTTAAGGAGAATATGAGAAGATGTCTCGAAAACTCTTTGTGCTGATTGTCGTAATGATGATGCTGGGCGTCGTGGTCGTGGCGCAAGCGCAGGACGAAATGCGCTGGGACGGCGCGGATGATCTCCCGGTCAACCCGCTGGCATGCGGGATGGCAGGCGCGGATATGGCTGCGGCAGAGGAAGCCACCCCGGAAGTCATGATGGAAATGCCCGCTTATGATGGTGGTCAGCCGACCAATGCACCGGACCTGGCTGGGCAGGCCATCACAGTTGTGGATATTCCCAAGCTGATCGGTATTGGTTACTTCAATGCCACTGCCAAAGGTGAGCAGGAAGCCGCCGCCGAACTTGGCAATGTCACGGTCATCAATGATGGCCCGACCGAGGCCAATATCGACGACCAGATTACCTTCATCGACAACTACATCACCCAGGGCGTGAACGGCGTCCTGTTCGCCGCCAATGACCCGGTCGCAATTGCCCCGGTGCTGAAGAAAGCGCTGGATGCCGGTATCCATGTGGTCGGTTATGATGCCAACTCAGAGCCGGATGCGCGCGAGTGGTTCATCAATCAGGCCGAGTTCAATGGGATCGCCAAAGCCATGATTGATGATCTGGTGGCTGAAAAGGGCGACAGCGCCGCGTTTGGCATCGTCACCAGCACGTTCACCACCCCGAACCAGGCACGCTGGATTGCCGAGATGTGGGCTTATTCCGGCAAATGCTATCCGAACCTGAAGTGGCTGGAAACCGTTGAAGCACAGGAAGACTCAAAACTGTCCTTCGATCAGGCGACCACCCTCCTCAACAAGTATGGTGAAGAAATTCAGGGTCTGTTCGGCATGACCAGCGTGGCGACCCCCAATGCAGCCGACGCCGTGACACAGGCAGGCCTGTGCGGTCAGGTTGCGGTGGTTGGTCTGGCGACCCCCAATCCGATGAAGCCGTTTGTGGCGACGGACTGCGTGAAATCGGTCGTGCTGTGGAACCCGGTCGATCTGGGCTATGCCGCCGTATACGTCATGCGCGCCGTGGCGGATGGTACGCTGAAACCGGGCGACATGTCGGTCGAAGCGGGTCGTCTGGGTACCCTGCCGGTCGTCAATGGCAGCGAAATTCTGCTTGGCCCGGCCTTCACCTTCACCAAGGACAATATCGACCAGTTCGACTTCTAGGAGTCGAGCGTTACCGGTCGTCAGTCAAACGACTACCCATTGACTGAACCAGATTTTGTCGGGGAGGGTCCTGGATCCTCCCCGACTGCGTCATTCTGGGGCGTGCTTCAGCGACATCGTCTGTACGGTTTATGGCTGAACATCGGCTTCCCGTCCCCTCAACCTGACCCGCTTGCTCACTCAGAAGCAGGGCACCTTGAATCGGCTCGTTTCATCGCAATGCATGGAGTCCATCAGGCTATTTCTGATCGACAGCGGCTGGATTTGCAGCCTTTTTTGCCTCATATCCGCCTTCCGCGGATGCCGCCGGTCCTTCATCTATGGCGGCGGAAGGATCGTGAAATGGAGGGGTGTCGAAATCGCTACGTGGGCAGCGGTGCGCTCGACGTCCTTCTGCCTCAGACTTGCGTTGTAGAGTTCGAGTTCAATCGCGCACTCGACCGTATAGTCACCCGGCTCTTTAAACCGTAACCATTCTGTGAGTAAGTATCGCTGGCTGAATTGACTGCCCGGCGAGAGCTTCTGTTCTCCGACAAGACCGGGTTCAGGCTCCTCGGTCATCGCTTTGATTTCAAATCCTCCCGCCTGCTGCACGCGGAACTGCACGCCATCAGCCCGGCCTCGGGGCAGGAAAAAATAAACCTCATCGTCCGATTCGTTCGTAATCACGAGCGTGACCCAAATTGGATCGCCTGATTGGTGGACTTCCTGATCTGCTTTAAAAAAACCTGTAACCTTTATCTTCCTGCCTCCTGAGCGCGGCCTGCTAGGGTTCCGGGATTTCCACATCGCGCGAATAGTTAAAGGTGTTGCCCGTCCCTGTACCCTGCTTTGTTACACGATAACGCCACGGATTCAGTCGAACGAACTCTGGAAAAACCTCACGGGTAATATCGTATGATTCGCCCGGAAAATCAGTCCAGCTACCACTACAGCCTGTTCCCGTGCAGCGCCACTGATAGACCTGATGGGCGACTGCGGTTCCGTCGGTTCGTGGATTGGTGATCCCGGTTTTCAGCCCAGGAGGATAGGAATGGGTATCCTGGCCTGCTCCAGCAGTTCCGGCGACCGTCAGGATCGTGGGGTTCGGGGGATTCCAGATGAACGGCGGGTTGGGGATGGGGTCATAATTCACCACCTCACGAACCTGACAATTGCTCAGGTCCGCCAGGTTCCCGGTGCTGCTTTGCCAGGTAATATTGATCTGAATGGCGTCCGCGCCATGATCCGCCGCACCAGGGCCATGAACCCAGTTGATCGGGCGCGCACATACGGGTGCCGCCGCACCGGTACCCTGCCGCTGCAAACTGCCGCGCGGCGCGTCCGATAGGGCGCTGGTCCGACCCTCGCTGCTCACCTGCTCGGAGGCCGCTTCCGCCTCACGCTCCAGGTGACTCTGGTTCTCGGAGTGATGGAGCATTCCTGCGGGTGGAAGCTGCCGCTGCTGGACCACGTGGGCGAGTTCGTGCGCCAGTATGCGCTGACCGGAAGTGTCGTGTGGGCGATATTGCCCTGCGCCAAACACGACATCATGCCCTACTGTGTACGCCAGGGCATTGACCGCCGCCGCAGATTCGACTGCTTTCGCATTGGTATGGACACGCACATGCCGGAAGTCGTGGTCAAAGTGCGACTCCATCGAACGACGCGCGGAGGGGTCGAGCGGCTGACCAGGGGAATGCAGCACCTCATAGACGATGGGCGGCACATCGCCCAGGGGCCGCGCATGAGCGGCAGCGCGCTGGAGCCTGTCCCCGCGCTTCTTTCGGCAAGCCGCGCATTCGCCCCCCATCAGGGTAGGACTGCCGCAGGCACATCGAGGCTGTAACCCGCTGACTGCGGAGGACGGTTGGACTCGGGTTGGCTGAACTGCCTGTCGTTGAGCTGCCATTTTGCCCTCCATCTTATGTGGTCGTCCACAGCCGGTCTGGTAATCTACCCCGTAATGATAATCTTATTTTATCCAAAAACAGAGAAATGTAACCTCCTTCGTTTCTGCCGGGAGCCTTTGCTCAACCGGCTAAGTACACTCGCCGGGTACTGAGTGCTGAGTTTTTGAGCAGGAAATTGCACTCAACATCCATAAGAATTACTTCGTTCGTACTTAACCATCAAATTGATGAATCGTAGTGATAAATGCCTGATTGTTCAGTTCTTCCAGGGGCAGTTGGGTCAGTTCCTCCGAAAACACTTCAACGGCCCAGGGGCCTGTGTAGCCCATCTCATCCACGCAGCGGATAAATCCCTTAATGTCGAACTCCCCTTCGCCACAAAATCTTCTGGCTCTGGCGGGATCATATCGCGGACTTCCGGGCAAGGTTCCATCGTTTAGCTCGACATTGATCAGATACGGCAGCGGGATACGGCTGATTTCGTCAAGCGTGATGCCCAGCGTGACCGCATGGACGATATCGACGATCAGGCCGCCGTTCTTCGCGTTGGCGGTCTGGACCAGGGCTAAGGAATCCTTCAGGTTGTCGATGGTGGCTGACGCCATAAACTCGAAACCGATGGTTGCACCGTAATCCTCTGCCTCTTTGCACAAGGCTGCAAAAGCCTCGACGAGCCGAGGCATGGGGCACGGTGTATTATTGAAGTCCCCGATTTTGACATGTTTGGCATCCAGCGCCTCAGATGCCTCCAGTAACCGGCGTTTGAGGCGATCCGATTCCACTTTCCGTTCGCCATCGAGAAACCAGTCCGTGAGAAACTCAAGCTCAAGGTATTCCATGCCATTGTCGTCGAGGATCGTCTTCATTTCCGACAGGCTTCTTTGACGAAGAATATGCTCCAGATCCGTGTGCCAGATTCCAATCCCCTTAAATCCTGCTTTTGCTGCGGCTTCCACTCGGTCTTTGAAATCGAACCGGCTGATTTCGCCTTTGCCGGGGAATATTCCGGCAGTGGTCCAGAACAGAGTCATCAGTTTCACATTGGTTTTCATCTTGAAGCGTGCTGCTCCTTTGCATCATTCATCTGAACCGAAATTCTGGCCCGGAACAGGCGGCCAGGGTGGAATTGGCTTCAACAGGATCACCCTCAACCTACATGAATGCTATCTGATCGCATGAACGGCTGGCTCAGGTCACGCCGAAGTACCGCTGAAAGGCGGCTTCCAGCGCATCCAGCGAGGCGACATCGGGCACGGACTCGACCTGGATCGCCAACCGGCTTGGATCGAGCGTCTGGCACAGGGCCAGCACTTCGTCGAACGGGCAGAACACCAGCACCGATTTCCCTTTCGCCTGGATTTTGCGGTACAGATCCACCTTCGCCAGGGCGGAGGGCGTCCCTGCGCCGGGCGTGTACTGAATGGCGTGGAGCGCATCCAGCTCCAGCAGCGCGTCGATGTGCCGGGCGGCATCCGGGCCGTCCAGGTGAAAGATCGCCCGGCCTGCGGTGATGGCCTGACGCCGGATGTCGTCCAGAAACAACGTCCGAAAGCGTTCCGGGCGGATGAGCGCACTGAAGTCACAGGCCGGAATCATGTACGGTTCGTTCGACCAGAGCAGATGCCAGTGACATAAGCCTGTACCCTGGCCGACAATCGTTTCGTAGAGCATGGTGAAGGTCTGCTGCCAGGTGGGGTAAATCGCCTGCACCGCCTGAGCGATCTGTTCCGGCTGATCGATGACATCCAGGGCCAGGGGTGTCGCACCGCGCAGATTCAGCAGCACGTCAGCGGAGCCGCCCAGGTCGGGCGTGCAGGCCAGATAGCGCCCGCGGCCATCGGCAGCCAGCCGCGCGGCCAGGGTTTGCAGCTGAATCCAGAAGGCATTGTCCGGCGCGATGCACCAGTCCGGCGCATTCGACCAGGCGTCGTCGATAAAGGCGTGCGTCCAGGTGGTATCGGACTGGAAGGACACCGGCGCGCCGAACAATCCCCCAAGCATCACCGGGCCGAAGTCCGCCCGAATGAAAGGCAGAGAATCCCCGATGCGCCGCGTCAGACTCAGGTCGAGGATCTTTTCAGCCAGCCAGCGATCCGGCTGATCGAGCAGGTCCAGCCGCCGGGTGATCGGTCGGGAAGGGCGGGTGTTCGCCGAAGCGAGCAGCAGCGGATAGGCCAGTTCACCGGCCCAGAATGCTTCGTGGCGGGCGGCGAGTTGTGGGAACTCCGGGCAGAATTCGAGGGGTTGAGCCGCGATCGACCGGAGCGTCGCGGTCCAGGACTCGTGTTGGGGGAGGGGGTCAGCAGCCATCATCGGATCTTTAAGCTCCAGTTTGGCGGGGAGTGTACCGCAATCCGGGGCGGTAAGGCCGGCTGTGTTTCGCGGCGCTTCAGGGCTTCATCCAGCCGATGGGCCTAGCTGACGCCGTTCTCCGAGGCTTCGACTGCGCGGCGGATGCGATCGCGGCCATGACTGGCGCTCTGCCGCAGCCAGCGGCGGGCATCATCCGGGTCACGCACGCGCACGGCTTCCAGCAGCGCCCGATGCTCGCGGATGGTCGTCTCCGGTTCCGGGTCGGCAATGCTGGGGTCCGTCACCCGCCGGTACACCATCCAGAATACCTGAAACAGGTTAAGCAGCGTCTGGTTTTTCAGCGTGCTGTGCAGAATCTCGTGAAAGCGGGCGTCGATGTCTGCCGAGGCGACATCGCCTTTGGCGCGCGCGATGCAGTTTTCCCACTCGCCCATCAGCGCTTCCAACTGCTCGATTTCGCGGTCCGTAATTTTCTCGATTACTTCGCGCATCACCGCCAGTTCCAGCCATTCGCGGATGCGGTGCAGTTCCAGCAGGGTGCGTTTGTCATACTGCACGCTGTAAAGCAGCAGTTCCAGCATGGGGTCGAAGTTATATTCGCGCACAAAGGTGCCGTTGCCGTGCCGCACTTCGATGATCCCCAGCGATTGGAGGGATTTGATCGCCTCGCGCACGGAGCTGCGGCCCACGCCTAATTCGCTGGCGAGTTCCGTCTCCGTCGGCAGCGGATCTCCCGGGCCGAGGTTGTTTTCCAGAATATATTGTTTGACATATTCGCGCACGGCTGTATTCAGTGCGGGTCCACGAAGCGGCTGCACTATTCACCCCCTGGTTCGCTTGGTTACAGGCTGCTGCGGTTAAGTATACACAACTGCCTGCTGGTCATACCCAGTTTCTTGACGAAATTTGGGTGTCAGGGTATTCTCGAAGTCAGACGTCTGATGTCTCAAGCATAGCAGTTTTTTTAATGATTTACAACTTATCTGAGGCTAAAGAGACTCTTTATGAACGGCCAGCAGCTTATCTCGGCCCTGCGTTCCGGCCAGACCGTTTACGGAACCCTGATCGTTTCGCCGTCCCCATTCTGGCCCGCGCGCGTCCGCCAGTTGGGTCTCGACCTGGTGTTTATCGACACCGAACATATCCCGCTGGACCGCAGCAGCGTCGCCTGGATGTGCCAGGCGTACAGCACCCTCGACCTGGCCCCCATCGTGCGCATTCCTTCGCCGGACCCGTTTCAGGCACAGATGATGCTCGACGCCGGGGCCGCCGGGATCATCGCGCCCTATATCGAAACGCGGCAGCAGGCGCTGGCGCTGGCCGGGACGGTCAAATTCGGGCCGCTCAAAGGGGAACGCCTGCGTTCGATCCTGGCCGGTGAGACACAGGCCGAACCCGTCCTGGGCGATTACCTGGGGCAGCGCGCCGCCCAGCGCGTACTCATCCTCAACATCGAAAGCGTCCCGGCGATGGAGGCGCTCGACGACATCCTGAGCGTGCCCTACGTCGATAGCATCCTCATCGGCCCGCATGACCTGTCGTGCAGCCTGGGTATCCCGGAGCAGTACGACCATCCCGATTTCGATGCCGCCGTGCGCCGCATCCTCCAGACGGCGCGGGCGCATGGGGTGGGGGCAGGCATCCACATCGACTCGATCGACCAGGAAATCGGCTGGTCGCAGATCGGGGCCAACCTGATCATGCACAGTTCGGACATCGTCAGCTTTCTGAACCGGCTCACTGAGGATTTCAGCCGTATCCGCACCGGTTTGCAGGATGCCCGCAGCGCAGACGTCACCCGCGTTAATATCTGAAAGAGCACTTAAATTATGCCCATTGAAAAAGTCACCGTTTCCCGCAATGACCTGATTTACGAATTCGTGCCGGATGTGACCATCCTGCCGAATAACAAACTCATCTGCATCTACCGCGAAAGCGACGGCCATTCCGTCCAGCACTGGTCGCGGCTCGTCACCCGCTCCAGCGTCGATGGCGGGCATACCTGGTCCGACCGGACGGTGATCGTCGAAGCCTTTCCGAATGCAGAGGGCGTCGTCCTCAAGTGGAACTGTCCGCGCATCACGCGGCTGAAGGATGGCCGCCTGCTGGCCCTGTGCGACGTGATGCCGGTGCCGCCCAACGAAGCCACCGACCTGACCAACTCGAAAATCGTGTTCTGGTACAGCGACGATGACGGCGCGACCTGGTCGGAGCCGGTCTACACCCCGATTTTCGGTATCGTGCCGGACCGCCTGGTCGAACTGCCTTCCGGCGCATGGCTGGTGGCGACTCATGTACGCATGAAGGACGGCCAGTACGAGCGCCACGGCCATTCCACCGAAATCGCGCACCGCTCTGAAGATGGCGGCCAGACCTGGGAAGGGCCTTTCATCATCGGGCACGACGAACGCTACAACCTGTGTGAAGGCAGTGTGCTGGTGCTGCCGGATGGCGAACTGGTCTGCTACCTGCGCGAAACCTCTGGCCTGGGTCTGCCGGGGTTCAAGTCCTTTTCCAGCGATGAAGGCCGCAGTTGGCAGGGTGTGTATTCCACCCCGATGGAAGGCTGCCACCGCCCGGTTTCCGGCCTGCTGCCCAGCGGCAAGGTGCTGGTCACCTACCGCTACCGGCAGGGGGGTACGGTTGGGTCGCGGCTCATCAACCAACCGGCGGACTGGCGCGGCAAAGAGGTGTCCTACTGGGCGCGCAACACGTTCGCCTATCTCGAAACCGTCGAGAGCGCCAAAGCACGCGAGTTGAAAGACCAGGGCGGAATCATCCTGCCGATCGACCACGACCGCAGCCCGCGCTCCGACGGCGGCTATACCGGCTGGGTGGTGCTGCACGATGGCCGCATTTTCTGTGTGAATTACATCGTGGATGATGCGCCGATGGCGCAGATTCGCGGGTACTGGTTCAGCGAAAGTGATTTTTAGGGGATCAGGAGCCGTCCCCGCTGGGGGCAGGGCTTTTCACCGGGGGCGTTCGCCAGCCCGAAGCGCACCCCGATCAATCAATAGACGCACGTTTATGGAGGCAAACACATGTTGAAATCACGTTTAATGTTTGGGCTGATGATGGCCGCTCTGGTTGCGGTCCTGGCGATCTCGCCTGCGCTGGCACAGGATGACGTGCCGGTGATCACCATTTATAACAATTCCGGCACGCTCCAGTTCGACAGCGGCGGCAGCAACCCGGATGTGCTGGCGGAAGTGACCGATTACATCGTCCAGCAGATCGGGGTCAAGCCGGTCGTGATCGTCCCGCCGGGCGGCACTGCCGCCACCGAAAAGCTGAACCTGCTGCTGGGTTCCAGCGATCCGCTGGACCTGTTCCAGGCAGGCCGCTGGACCGACTACAAACAGGCGATCATCCCGCTCAACGACCTGCTGGATGAGTACGGCCAGAATCTGCTCGCAGTCATCCCGGCGGACCAGTGGGGTAAATGCACGGATACCGAAGGCAACATCATGTGTATCCCGCGCAGCACGCCCACCAGCCCGTACATCATGTGGGTGCGCCAGGACTGGCTGGACGAACTCGGCCTGGAAGTCCCCACCACTGTGGAAGAATTCGAAGCCGTGATCGCGGCCTTCAAGGAAGCCAAACCCGAAGCGGTCATCGCCACCCGCCCGGCAGATTTTCACTGGGCATCGGTCGGCGGCTGGACCGAATATGGCTATTCTAACTGGGTCGATGAAGACGGCCTGATGAAACCCTGGGTGCTTCAGCCGGGCGTCAAGGACTGGCTGACGAAGCTGAATGAATGGTGGAACAACGGCTGGTTCTATGCCGATACCTTCACCAGCTTCGAGGAGCCGGAACTGTTCCGCACCTGCAATATCAGCGCGTGGATGGGCTGGTATTCCCGCGTGACCCTGATCACCCCGCAGGTCGAAAGTGCCTGCGAAGGTATCCAGTGGGCGCGCACCAGCATCACCGGGCCGATGGGCTACCTGGCGACGGTGCGCCCGGAGAACACCAGCGGCTACGTGGTGACCCGCAAGGCCGAACACCCCGAAGCCGTCATCAAATTCATGAACTGGGTCTATAACCCCGACACCGTCGAGAATCAGCTGATCGCCCGCTACGGCATCCCGGAGCGCGACTGGTGGTTTACCGATGCCGAAAACAACGTCGTGGATCGCAACCCGGACAGCGGCTTCGTCAGTGAGTTCATGATGCCGAATCTGAACATCGAAGTGCGCTACCGCGTGCTCGACCCGGCCCGTGCCTGGCACCTGGAATATCTGGCGGGCGATCTGCAAAAGCTGGATGATGCCAAGATGCCGGTCGACGCAGCCTACGCGTTCGATGAAACCCGGATCGCGGACGAAGTCCCCAGCCTGGGTGACATCAACCGCCTGATGGACGAGCAGCTGATCCTGTTTGTGACCGGCGTGCGTCCGCTTGATGAGTTCGACAGCTTCGTCGAGGACCTGTATCGCGCGGGCATGGACGACTACATCAAGGCGCTGACCACGCAGTACAACGAGTTTACCGGTATGTAAAGCCGCTTCATCTGAATCCCCTTTCTGCCCCGTAGCAGAGAGGGGATTTCTCCATTATGGACGAAAGGAGGGGGGAGTAGCGAACCAAACGCGTGGATCGGCAGTCGCAGTTCAAGAAAAATCAAAAGACTTTTGGAGACAGGGGCATGATGAAGATACGTTTTCTCTTTTTGGGGCTGATTCTGGTGGCGGCACTGGCGATTTCGCCGGTCCTGGCGCAGGACGATGCGCCCGTCATCACCATTTATAACAATACCGGTACCCTCCAGTTCGACAGCGGTGGCAGCAACCCCGACGTGTTGAAGGAGATTCAGGATTATATCGTCGAGCAGACCGGCGTCCGGCCTGAGGTCATCGTACCCCCTGCGGGCGCGGCAGCCGTCGAGAAATTGAATCTGCTGCTGGGTTCCAGCGATCCGCTCGATATGTTCCAGGCAGGTCGTTGGAC
>JAIOHO010001060.1 GCA_019912905.1 Anaerolineae bacterium | reverse complement strand
GTGGTGGCACTGTCGCTGGATGGATCGAACCTGGCGAATCCGGCCACCGCCGTGGCCCTCGCCAATCGACCGACCGCCACACCGGATTATGCCGCCTGTCCGCCGCCGTCCAGCCCGACCCTGTCGAATACTCCATCCAATGGTCTCCAAATGGCCGATGAAATCACGCAGTTTCTGTCAGCGGGAGGATCACCTGCTGCGCTGGAGACGGCCCTGCGTGGCGATTGGGGCGTGATGGGGGAGGCAGGAACCGTGCGCGCCGAATTCGACCTGACCGGTGAGGGCAGCGCCGATGTCGTCGTGACCTACAGCGTCCCGGGTGAGGGGGGCGCGCTGCTGGTGCTCGGCTGTGCTGCCGGGCGCATCATCCCCTTCTATCAGGCCGATACCAGCAGCATCCCGCAGATCGTCCACATCGGCGAACTCAACGCCAACGGCACGCCGGAAATCCTTTACAGCAGTCAGGAATGCCTGACGGAGACCGATTGCAGCTACCGGTCGCAGGTGATTACCTGGCTGCCGCAGGAAGGCCGTTTCGCCAGCCTGCTGAGCGGGGCGATTGTCAGCCAGAATCTGCCGGAAATCGGCGACTTCGATAACGACCGCGTGATCGAGATCATCCTCCGCATGACCAGCAGCGGCACCCCGGCGACCGGTCCGCTGCGCACCGGCGTGACCATCTACGACTGGAACGGCGTCGATTACCGCCGCTCGATCACCCAGTTGGACCCGCCGCGTTTCCGCATCCAGGTGGTACGGCAGGGTGACCGCAACCTGGCACAGAACGACGTGCAGGAGGCCATCGCCCTGTACGAATTGTCGCTGAGGGACGACTCGCTGCGCAACTGGTTCAACGACGATTCCGAAATCCTGCGCAGCTACACGCTCTACCGCCTGCTGACAGCCTACGCCTTCACCGAAAACGACAGCCTGCTGCCCGCCTTCCAATCCATCCAGCAGACCTACCCGGACCCGCTGAACGCGCCCATCTACGCGCAGATGAGCAACACCTTCTGGACGGCCCTGCAAGTCACCGGCAACCTGCGCAGCGCCTGCCTGGAAGTGCAGAATCAGGTGCGCGCCCAGCCCGAAGCCATCGACCTGCTGACTCGCTACGGCGGCCAGGGGCCGGTCTACACCGCCGAGTCGTTATGCCCGTTCTGATAAACCGAGGTTGGTGAGATCGCCGCGAGTTCTGTAGAATACAGACACGTTCATCCACCCATAGAGGCGTTTCATGTCCGATTTGTTGACCTACTTCCAGGGCCAGCGGCAGGCGATGGTCGATCTGCTGACGACGCTGGTCCATTACGAAACTCCTACGCGCGGCAAGGCCGAAGTCGATCTGCTCGGCGCGTTTATGGAGCAGCAGTTCCACGCGCTCGGCGCATCTTCCGTGCAGCGCATCCCGGTCGCCGAAGTCGGGGATATGCGGCTGGCAAAATGGAACGAAACTGCCCCCGGTCTGCCGATCCTGTTCCTGATGCACATCGACACCGTCTGGCCGGTGGGCACGCTGGCAAACCGCCCGGTGACGATTGACGCCGAAGGCAAGCTGTTCGGCCCCGGCGCGGTCGATATGAAAGGCGGCATCACCATCGTCCTGACGGCGCTGCGCGGCCTGATCGAACGCGGCGAGATGCCCCATCGTCCCATCTGGGTGTTGATGACCACCGACGAGGAAGTCGGCAGCATCCATTCCAAGCAGACCATCATCGACATCGCCAAACAGTGCGGGCTGGTGCTGGTCATGGAACCGGCCACCAAAGAGGAAGCGCTCAAGACCCAGCGCAAGGGCATCGCCACCTACGATGTCCGCGTCGAAGGGCGCGCCTCGCACGCCGGGAACGCGCCGGAACAGGGAATCAACGCCATCGTCGATCTGGCCCAGCAGATTATGGCCCTCAATGCCATGAACGACCTGAAAAACGGGACGTCCGTGTCGGTGACGATGGTCAGCGGCGGCATCACCATGAACGTGATTCCCCCGCTGGCGGAAGCGACGGTCGATGTGCGCACGCTGACGGCGCGGGCCTATCAGGAAATCAACGAGAAAATCCTGGCGCGGACCCCGTTTGTCCCTGGCGCGCGCGTCACCGTCCAGCAGCATCACGCGCGCGGGCCGATGGAGCGCAATGCCCAGATGATCGCCGCCTTCAATCAGACCAAAGCCATCGGCGCAAAATACGGCGTGACCGTGCGTGAAGATTCCAGCGGTGGCGCTTCGGACGGCAATTTCACGGCCTATGAAGGCATCGTGACGCTGGACGGACTTGGCCCGCAGGGCGACGGCCTGCACGCCGAACACGAACACGTGGTCGTCAACAGCCTGCCACGCCGCGCCACCCTGATCGCCGGGATGCTGCGCGACTGGCACTTCGACTAACCGCCCATGCGGGGCAAGGTCATCGTCGGGCTGCTCGGCCTGCTCGTGTTCATCATTGTGCTGGATTTCGAGACGACGACCGATTCCTCGCCGCCCGCCGGTCAAAGCCTGCTCATCTACGTCACGCCGACTGTCTCTCCACCCGACACGGCGCTGGAACCGACGGTTGCCGCGCCGGACGTACTACCGACTGCTGCCCCGGTGGAGGTCGCTCTTGCCGCGACGGTCGATGTGGCTCAGTTAGAGACGTACAGCATCCAGTCGGGCGACACCCCCTATAAAATCGCCCAGCGCTTCGGGGTGCAGGTAGACCGGTTGATGCGCCTCAATGACATTGCCGACCCGACCAAATTGCGAGTCGGGCAGGTCATTGTGATCCCGCAGCCCGATACCGATATTCTGGCCGTCCAGACAGTCATGGCGACCCATGCCGTCATGATCCCGCCCGACCTGACCACCGTGACGCCGCTGGCCGCCGCCTTTGTGCCCGATGCCAGCACGATCAACGGCCTGCCGTTCGACAGCTTCATCATTCTGCCGGACGGCGTGAAGCAGCACATCCGCGCCATCTACGCCCAGGGGCAGGCCCTCGGCAACAATCCGCGCGCGTTCACGATGCTGGGCGACAGCACCATCGAATACCCCTATTTTCTGGCTCGCTTTGACGAGGGGCCGTACAACCTGGGGGCCTATGCCTATCTCCAGCCGGTGATTGATTATTTCGCGGGGTCCTTTGCGCACCAGAGCGTGGCGATCCGGCGCGGCCTGCATACCTGGTCGGTGCTCGACCCGATGTGGGCACCCAAACCCGCCTGCCAGACCGGGGAAAATATGCTGGCGTGTGAGTTCCGCCTTCAGCACCCGAGCCTGTTGTTTATCCGCCTGGGATCGAACGACGCCGGTATCCCGGAAACGACCGACAAGGACTTCCGCCAGATCGTGCAGTTCGCTATCGACCAGGGGGTGATTCCCATCATCGGCACCAAGGCCGACCGGCACGAAGACGCGAACAATACCAACAACAACATCATGCGCCAGGTCGCCGCCGATTATCAGATTCCGCTGATGGATTTCGACGTGGTGGCCCAGACTGCGCCGGGACGCGGGTTAGATCAGGATAACGTGCACATGACGACGTTCTACGCCCACGACTACACCGATCCCACCGCCTTCCAGCGCGGTCACAGCCTGCATAACCTGACCGCCCTGACTATGCTGGATCAGATCTGGCACGTGCTGGAAGGGACAGAATCGTAATCAGCCCGGATTGACGAGCGCTTCCAGGTCAGGCCGCAGGGTGACGCTTTCCTGCTCGTTGGGGTCGGTGCGCGCCAGCACCGCCACACACGACTCGGTCTGGCTCAGGTTGACCGGCAGATGCGGCACCCCCGCCGGGATGTATAGAAACTCATCGGCTTTGACCACCAGATACTCCTCAAGCTGGTCGCCATACCACATGCCCGCCTCGCCGCTGAGGACGTAGATCGTCGTTTCGTGCTGCTCGTGCAGGTGTGCCCTGGCGCGACCGCTGGGGGGAATCTTCAGCAGGTGCATACAGATCGCCTGTGACCCGGCGCTCTGGGCCGAGATGCCCTCGAAATAGCTGAAGCCCTGCTTGCCGTCAAACGTATCCGCCGGGCGGATGATCTTGCAGGTGGGTTTGTCGCTCATAATGGTCTCCCGATTGCTCACTCCATCCATTATAGGTCGGTTTTCCGAGTGTGGCGCAGCACACGCAGACTGGACAATGCTCACCCACACAAGATGATGTCCGGCCCCGCTTCCAGGTGCGTGAACCCGCTACAATAACAAGATATGCACGATCCAGCCTGGAG
>JAIOHO010001059.1 GCA_019912905.1 Anaerolineae bacterium | reverse complement strand
ATGCAGGGCCGCCTCATTTGCCAGATTCGCCAGGTCCGCGCCGGACCGTAAAGGCCGCGAGGCGATCCTGAAGATTCATGTCAAGGGGAAACCCCTCGCTACCGATGTAGACCTGGGCGATCTCTCCAAGGCGACCATCGGCTTTTCCGGCGCGGACCTGGCGAATCTGGCAAATGAGGCGGCCCTGCATGCCGCGCGCGCAGCCCGCAAGCGCATCACTATGCGCGATTTCACGGATGCGTTCGAGCGGATCGTGCTGGGGATCAAAAGCCCACCGCTGGCGAATGAATATGAACGCCGCCTGACCGCCTTCCACGAAGCCGGGCACGCCCTGGTTGCCGCGCTGACGCCGCACGCCGACCCGCTCTTCAAAATCACGATCGTGCCGCGTGGACAGGCACTGGGGGTAACGACCTTCCTGCCGGATGACGACCGCCGCAATTATTCGCGCAATCAGCTTCTGGCGCGCATCGATGTCGGCCTGGGTGGTCGCGCAGCGGAGCAGATCGTCTTCGGCGAAGTCAGCACCGGCGCGATGGGCGACATCCGCCAGGTCACCAATATCGCCCGGCGCATGGTGACGCAGTTCGGCATGAGTGACGAACTCGGCCTGGTCGACCTGAGTCATGAAGAGGATCAGCCGTTTCTCGGCTACTCCATCCAGCGCAATGTGCCCTACAGTGACGAAACGCTGGCCCAGATCGACCGGGAGATTAAAAGCATCATTTCAGACGCTTACGATCATGTGGTGGACATCCTCAATGCTCACCGCAGTAAACTCGACCTGCTGGCCCAGGAACTGCTCGACAACGAGATTGTCGAACGCGTGCGGGTGCTCGAAATCGCGGGTGTCGAGGCGAAGCAGAGTCCCGAAGTGGAAGATGACCGGCCCGCCATGCTCGAACCGGCGGTGTCTGATCCTCCCCAGGATGAGAACGACCCTTCATCTGGCAGCTAGTGCCGTCAAAAAAACCCCGGTCATGCGCCGGGGTTTTCGTTTACGTGACTTGAAGCTGCGTCGGATGCTTACCCGGCAGTCTCAGCCGCTTTCTTGTGATGCGCAATGACACTGTCGGTCAGATGCGCAGGCACCTGTTCGTAGTGCGAAAGTACCATCGTATAGATGCCGCGCCCGCCGCTCATCGAGCGCAGGTCATTGCCGTAGCGCAGCATTTCGGCCAGCGGCACCTGGGCACTGATGACGCTCTTGCCGCCTTCGGTGTCCATACCCTGCACGCGCCCGCGCCGCCCGTTGAGGTCGCCGAGGACATCGCCCATCATGCTTTCGGGCACGGTAATCTTCACGTTCATGACCGGCTCCTGAAGCACCGGACCCGCGTTCATAAACGCCTCTTTGAAACCTTCCCGCCCGGCAATCTGGAACGCGATGTCTTTGGAATCGACCGGGTGTTCCTTGCCGTCAAACACCGTCGCCCGCACATCGACCACCGGGAACCCGGAGATCACCCCTTCGGGCAGCACCGTTTGGATGCCTTTGTCGATCGACGGAATGAAGGAGTTCGAGATTGCGCCGCCGACGATTTTGGCTTCGTAGACGTAGCCCTCACCCACATTCGGTTCCAGTCGCAGGCTGATTTCCGCGAACTGCCCCGCGCCGCCGGTCTGCTTTTTATGACGATAGGTCGTTTCGGCGGAACGGGTAATCGTCTCTTTGTAGGGCACTTTCGGCATGTGCGTGTCCAGATTCACGCCCAGCTTCTCGGCACGGCTGATCGCCAGATTGACGTGAATTTCGCCCATGCCTTCCAGCACCGTTTCCCGCGTGTCCGGCTCAAAACGCCAGCGCAGAGTCGGGTCGGCTTCGCACAGACTGGTCAAGACCGGCCCCATCTTCGTGCCATCGGCCTGCGTGCGCGGTGTGACCGAGACCATATAAAGCGGCGCGGGGAATTCGGGCCGCGTAATTTCGAGTTGATTGGATTTTTCGCCAATGGTGTCGCCCGTTTTCGTTTCGGCGAGTTTGGAGACGACCCCAATATCCCCGGCATGCAGCACCGGGACGTTCAACTGCTCCTTGCCGCGCATCACAATCAGCGAGCCGAAGCGCTCCTCGACCTGGCGGGTCGGATTGTAATAGCGGCTGTCGGCTTTGATCGACCCGGAGAAGATGCGGAAATAAGTGAGCGTGCCGACGTAGCGATCGTTGACCGTCTTGAATACATAGGCCGCCAGCGGGCCACTATCGGATTGAGGCGGCATCAAAAACGACTTTTCATCGTCGGAATTCGTCACCTGGACACGGCGCACGGTCGGCGGCGAGACATAGGCAACCAGGGCTTCCATCAGCGGCACCGTGCCGACGTTGGCGGCACCGGAGGTGACAAACACGGGGACCGTTTTCAGGTCTGAATCGCGGGCCGCCTTGCGCATCCCGTCGCGAATTTCCTCGTTGGTCAGGTTCTCTTCGGCAAAGTACTTCTCGATGAGCTGATCATCGGCTTCGGCTGCCGCTTCGACCAGATCCACCCGGGCGGCTTCGGCCCATTCCCGCATGTCCTCTGGCATGTCGGAGCGATCCGCCCCGGCATCGTAATAAGCCTTCATAGTCAGCAGATTGACCACGCCTTTAAAATCATGTTCCGCGCCGATCGGCAGCATGACCGGGATAAACTTGTAATCTGGGAAGCGTCCCTTCAACTGGTCCAGCGTCGTCTCGAAGCTGGCATTTTCGCGATCCATCTTGTTGATCGTCACGATGATGGGCTGCTGGTAAACCGTCGCATACTCCCAGGCCAGTTCGGTCCCGACTTCGACCCCCGCGACCGCATCCACCACCACAATGACTGAATCGGCCACGCGAATGGCGTTTTTCATATCGCCCTGGAAATCGGTGTAGCCAGGCGCATCCAGCACATTGATCTTGGTATCGTTAAATTCGATGGGAACGAGTGAGGTGGACAGGGACAGGCCGCGCTCTCTTTCTTCGTCGGTCCAGTCCGACACGGTGCCGCCTTCTTCTACCCTGCCGAGACGATTGATGGCGCCGGTATTGTAGAGCAGGGCTTCTACGAGGGTGGTTTTACCGGCGCCCTGATGCCCCACCAGGGCAACATTCCTGACATTTTCGCTTGCATATTCCTTCATATGTTCTGTCCGGCACGCCCCAATCGGCGCGCCTTTCCCCTTTCTATCACTTTAAAATGGTTATTTTACGGCATGACTTAGGGCGCATGCCTGCCATTGTTCACAAGAAACAAAATGAATTTTGTCACTTCTCAGCGGACCCCTCCGCCC
>JAIOHO010001058.1 GCA_019912905.1 Anaerolineae bacterium | reverse complement strand
AAATAGCCTGTGCGTTAGGCAGTTCGGGCCGGAAGTCGAGGGTCGTGACATCTAACTGCTGCACCCCACCCTGCTGGCGTGTGCCGATGAAACCGCCCTGACCGGTCTGCACCTGCCCATCGACACCGATGACGAAGCTGGTCAGGTACACCTGTCGCGGCGTGATCAGGGAAGCCTGCGTAAAGATCGGTGAGCCGTTCACCAGGATATTGAGCGCAAAGTTTACCGGCGTGGTATCGTTACATTCATTCTGATACCAGACTTCGACCTCGTACAGGCCGGGCGTCAGGCGGCCTTCCGGCCAGTAGACATACGAAACCGGGCTGGTCTGGGCCGGCGTACAATTCACATTACCCGCCGCCGCCAGCCGTCCACCGCTGGGCACCTGGGGCGTATCATCAAAGACCGAATCGCCGCGCGGGTCGCGCACCAGAAGCTGCAAGTCCGCGCCTGTGTTCCACGACAGCGCCATTTCGACATCGCCGCGCGCCAGGCCCAGATCGAGCACTTCCTGCGGCAGATCACCAGTCGGCCCGGTCAGCAGCAGTGTGTAGTTGCCTTCCGTGCCGCCGACATCTTTGCCGTAGCGCGTGGCGACGATGGTATAGGTGTCATCGGTAAAGAGGCGGAAATTGGCGATACTCGAATCGGTGTTGCCCTGGGCGACGTCATCATTGGAGCCAATCACGTTCCCGGCAGAATCGAGCAGCAGCAGCAGGGTATCCAGGCTGCCGGTAGTCGCCGTCAGGTTGATCGAGATCAGATCGTTGGCCTGGCCGCTGAAACTGTACGTATCGAAATAGTTGTCACTGGTCAGCAGCCCAATCACCGGCGTATCCAGCGCGATTGGCTGCGGGTTAGCAAGTAGCTCAGACACCGCGACCGGCAGCACTGTCGTATCGGTATACAGGCCGCTTGCTCCGGCGGTCAGCGTGCCATCGGACCCCACGCGCACGCTGCTGATGAACACCTCATTGGGCAGCAGATTACCCTCAATCGAGTCGATCACTTCGTTATCCAGCTGCACCTGTACGCTGAAGCTGACCGGGTCGGTCGTTGGGCAGTTATCCAGCGGCTGATAGTAAACCAGCAGCTCATAATTGCCAGTGGGCAGTGCGCCCGAAGGCCAGACCACCTGCTCGGTGGGGGCATCCGCGCTGCGGGTGTCACACACGCTGTTGACATTGACTCCAAACTGGCCGCCGCTCGGCGCATCCGGTGTGGCGAAATACACGCTGCCGCCCACCGGATCGCGGACTTCGAGGTCGAGGTTCGCCAGCGAATTCCATTGCAGCGCCACTTGCAGCCCATTCACCGTCAGGATCTGACCCGGTTCGAAAATCTCTGGCGGGGTCGTGGCGGCGGGTACCGGCGTGGCCGCAATCGTGGGCACAATTACGGCGGTCGGCTGCGGCGCTTCGGTGCCGCTCAACACTTCCAGGCTCAGTTCAAACGTGCTCCCGGCAGGCAGCGTCACTCCGAGCGCCGAAAGCACCGTCACGTAGTAACTGTCGGTCGCAGGCAAGGTCACCTCAGCCAGCGTGGTTGCCCCACCGGTTTCAAAACCCTGGGCCACCGTCTCACCGGTCGAATTCGTCAGCAGCAGCGCCAGACCGAGTCCGGCATCACTGCTTGCGGTCAGGGTTACCACATCGCCTTCCGTACCTGCCAGGGTGTACACCTGGGCGACATTCTCCGCGTCCAGCGTGCCGGTGATGGTGACGCCCGGTTCAAGGACTCGCGCGGGCTGGGCCAGCACTGCGGGTGCGACCAGGAGCAGAACCAACAGCGGCAGAATCATCCACCGCACCAGATTACGACTCAAGCGTGCATGCATGAAGGGGTCCTCCTTTAGTCAGGATGCACTGGCGATTTAGTTTAGCTGAAGGGGTGCACCCACGCCATGATCTATTCCGACGTCTTCCCACCGTTATGATTGCGCCTCCGTCTCGACCGGTTGGGCGGTCGCAGGCTGCTCCGGCCTCATTTCCACCATGCTGGTGGTGCCTTCCAGCACATCGACCACCTTCGTCACGCGCTGGCCGTCGATGGTCGCAATCACTTCGTAGCGACCCACCGGCACATCGCTGACGGCGAAATTTTCATCCCAGACGGGGTCTGAGTTTACGTCGAGTGCGGCATCCTGAAAAATATAGGAGGTCGTCGTATCCTGAACCAGTCCAGTGGCCCAGTTTTTGACCGTGACATCGACATCGTTCAGGAAATTGCCGTTGGCGTCGGTCAGCTGCCCTGCAATGACGCCGGTGCCCACATACGGGACCATCCACAACACCGGGTTATAGGTATCTCCATAATGGCAGCCGCCCATGCGCAGTTCAAAATGGACATGCGGCCCGCTCACCCGCCCGGTTTCGCCCACCAGCCCGATCACATCCCCGGCCTGGACATACTCGCCCTGCCGCGCCAGCACCGCCGACATGTGCGCGTACAGGGTATAAAGCGGCTGATTGTGGTAGCCGAAGTCGTGCTGGATCAGCACCACATTGCCGTAGCTGGGGGAATTCTGGAAGGCGCACCCGGTCACGCGCAGCCCCTCGGCTGCCCAGATTATCGTGCCAGAGCCAGCCGCGCGCACCGGTTGGCCGATGGGGTTGGGCATATCGATGCCGTTATGGATGCGCCAGGGACTTTCCTGCTGCGGGCCATCCGAGCCATATGGATAATAGAACAGCCCTTCGTTGTTGGCGCTCGAATCGACCGGGCGCTGGAGCCAGTAATGATCGCGACCCAGCGGATCGCGCGAGATCGGCGGGATGAGGGGCGGCGGATT
>JAIOHO010001057.1 GCA_019912905.1 Anaerolineae bacterium | reverse complement strand
GCCTAACTCAGTCCGAGTATCTGGATGCGGCTGCGGTCCAGAACCGTTTCGATTGGGTGGGCGAGCGTGTGATCGCCGCTAAATATGACCCCACTGCCGGTTGGCTGGACTCGAATGCGCTGATTTACCGTTACGTGCAGGCGGTGCCTCAGGCGCAGATCCTGCTGAGCGTTCCTGACGTGCACATCGTCGCAGACGCCGGACGCGTGACGGGTGTGCGCATCCCGGGTGGGATGATCGCGTCTCCGAATGTTGTAATCGCTGCTGGGGCTGCTTCCAGGGCCGTCGGACGGACCGCCGGGGTTGAACTGCCGATTATTCTGCGCCCACGCCAGAGTTTTACGACCGGCTGGCGGCATGCGCAGTTCCCCGAAGAAGGACCCATGCTTATCGGGGCGGCACCACACCCGCATATGCGCCCGGAAGCGGGGACCGGCGCGATTTTTGGCTGGGAATATCGCTGGCACCGCAAGCACGCCGAGGCCCGTTACGGAACGAACACCTTGCACGACGCCCTGATCGACCCTGTTTACCCGGCGGACCCACTCAGGGACGCGCGTTTCCCGTCCATTACGCTGGCGCTGCTCGCCCGCCAGTTTGGGCATCAGCCTGGAAAGGGCTTCGCGGACCCGCGCTATCTGCGTGGGATTTCCCACAATATTGGTTATTATGTTTATCGGGATGAGACTGCGGCCTACCGTGAAGGCTCGGATGGCATTCGACATCCCTATGACAGCGAACGTGCGATTATCGATGCTTACCCGGGCATCGATGGCTTGTTTGTGTCGGTCGCGCATGTCGGGCATGGTATCATGAGTTCGCCCGCCGCCGGGGAGATCCTGGCGCACAAAATTCTGGGCCGCCCACTGCCGGACCCACATTTCGAGGCTTTTGGCTTTGACACCCATTGGGTGGAGTACGACGAGAATACTTTGTAATAATCTTCGGTCACACGAAATCGAGGGATGCACATGAGTGACAGGCCGATCACCGGCATTTTTAATATTCTGGCGACCCCCTTTGATGCCCAGCAGGGTCTCGACCTGCCCAGTTTGCGGCGGCTGGTCAATTTCCAGCTTGAGCTGGGCGTCTATGGCCTTACCATCTTGGGTGTGCTGGGCGAGGCGGCCAAGTTGAGCGTGGTGGAGCGCAACACGGTGCTGAATACCGTGATGGAGACCGTCAACGGGCGGGTGCCGGTGGTTGTCGGGACCAGCCATCACGATCTAGAGACGTGCATCGAGCTGAGCAAAACAGCTTTTGAAGCGGGGGCCAGTGGGGTCATGATCGCTCCACCGCCGATGCAGAACCCAACCGATGACGAGATCATCGCGCTTTACAGTCAGGTCGCGGAGGTGATCGACCAATCGATCGTCGTGCAGGATTTCCCACCGGTCAACGGCGTGCTGATGTCGCCTGATATGCTGGCACGCCTGGCTGACCAGATTCCCAACGCACGCTATTTGAAGCTGGAAGATCCACCACTGATGCAGAAGATCGGCGCGATTCGGGAACGAACGGATCAGTTTGCCATTTTTGGGGGCTTGGGCGGCATGTTCCTGCTGGAAGAGCTGCGTCGTGGGGCTGCCGGTACGATGACCGGTTTTGCCTTCAGCGAAATTCTCGTCGCGGTGTATGAGGCCTTCCGCGCAGGTCATTCTGAGGAAAGCGAGCGCATTTTCGATCACTATCTGCCGCTCATTCGCTATGAAAATCAGCCGGTCATCAACCTGACGATTCGCAAGGAACTGCTGTACCGGCGGGGTGCCATCGGCCATCCCATGCCACGTCATCCCTTTAAGCCGATTGACGCCGGCACGCACGCCGAGATGGATTGGATTCTCGATCGAGTTGGCATCCTTGATCCGACTCGGAAGCTGGACTTTGCATCTCTGACCGCATGATGGGCCTGGCTTGGGCACGACTCAATTGACAAAGCCGCGCGGAGGATTTGTTCTCAAAGAGTCGGCCCGGTACGCTATCGCTGAAAACCGGGCCATGCACAGGTTGGGGTCAGATTGGGGCCTGCTTTAGTCTGGGTTCTCCATGCGGAAGCCGTGCCCGCGGACCGTGACGATGTACTGCCGGTCGGGGTCCAGTTCAGCCAGGCGGTCGCGCAGGCGGCGGACCAGGGCGTCGATGGCCTGTTCGCTCACCCCTTCGCCGATGGCTTCCGGCCAGACGGTTTCGACCACCGCCTCCCGGGTGCAGACTCGCCCAGCCTGGTTATACAGCAGTTCCAGCAGACGATACTGCGGCAGGCTGAGAGGCGGGTCCAGTTCGGTATCGTCGATAAACACACGGCGGGCTTCGCGGTCGAGCCGTAAGCGGCCCCCAATCGACATAGGCGGCTCAAACGGCAGGGGAGCGGTTGCGCCGGAGCCGACGAACTGGATGCGAACCACCAGCGCCAGATGAATTTCGTCGCCATCCGAAAGCTGGCGGATGCCCTTGAACTGGTTGCCGTTGAGCCAGGTTCCATTCTTGCTTTCAAGGTCTTCGACGAAATACTTGCTGCTGTCCTTAAATATGCGGATATGCTGGCGGGAGATCTGACGCTCATCGAGGGTCAGGTCCGATTCCTCACCCCGCCCGATCACTACAGCATCCTTCTCCATAACCCAGTGCTGAAGAAGACTGTTATTGTTATCCTGCACAATCAGAACAGGTCGTTCGGCCTCTTTTTCGGTCATGGGATCGCGCTGCTCTCTATCACAAGCAAATAAATATCAAGACTGGATGGATTATGTGTATCAAACTTTCCGGTATAAATTCTATAATATTTCTTGAAAGCTGTCATGTCACTGGGCAGCCGCCTCAATCCGCAGGGGAAGCGCGAGCGATTCGACGAAGCCCCCAGGCACAATATCCAGACCCTGATCATTGTAGATGGGCGTGGGTCCGATGCTGACGGCCTGGGTGATCGTCCCGGCGGAGTTGATGCGGTAAAAAGCGCGAACCGAAGCATTGCCAGACAGCAGGGTCGGGTCCATCTGACCTGCTGGAATATCGATGGTGTGGATGCAGCGTTGGCGCGGCCCGAGCAGGCGGATATTCTGTTCCGGGTAGGTCTGGGCGTCGCTGCGACCTGTGCTGCGGGCCAATAGATTACCAGGGTCGATAATGACACCCAGTCCGCTGGTTCCGTCGTCCCCAATATTCACCTGAGTGCTGTTATAAAGAATCGGTACGGTACCCAATGAACGGTTGATGACGATCACATCAATCGACAGTACGCCGCTGCCGCTCGCCGGCACATTGCTGGCCCGCACTTCGAGATCGAGCGCGCTGGTCGCGGCTCGCCCGATCAGTGATTGGTGATTGGCCCGGTCGAACCCCATGCGCAGCCAATCGCAGGGGATGCTCTCGTCGATGATCGGCGAAATGGACGAAATGAGGCGCGGCAGGACGTTGGGTCCCATAAAGACGGACAGCAGGATGAGCAGGAAGATGCCAATCAACAGATTAGGATTGTCATTGCTGGGGCGGTTCAGGAAGCGCATGCAAGCCTCTCTCGCCATTCGGCGATGGCCGTAACCACAGACTGGACGTTTATCTGCTCGACGTCGAGCCAGTGAATGCCGGTGTCATGCCCGCGAAACCAGGTGAGCTGGCGGCGGATAAAATCATGGGTCGCGTTACAAGTGGCGAGTCGCGCGTCATCCAGCGCGATACCATCCAGCAGATGTGCCGCGAGCTGCGCATAGCCCAGGCCGCTCATGGAAGGCAGGTTGCGATCGTATCCTTTTTCCAGAAGCTGCCGCACTTCGTCCACAAAACCGGCGGTCAGCATGTCGTCCAGGCGCTGATCAGCTCGTTGGTACAACGCGGCCCGTTCCAGGCGCAGGCCGTACTGCCTGATGGCATAGGGTGGTCGATTCTTCTGCTGAAGCTGGCTGATGGGTGTCCCGGTTTCCATAAAGACTTCCAGGGCGCGAATCACGCGGCGCACGTTGCGATGATGGATGCCCTCCGCTGCTGCCGGGTCCACCCGCTGAAGCCGCTGGTGCAGTGATTCGGAGCCGTGCTCGGCAGCAAAATACTCCAGTTCGATGCGGAGCGCATCGTTAGGCCGGACCTCCGGGATCGACCATCCCTCGATCACCGCCGTGAGATACTGACCGGTCCCGCCGACCAGCAGGGGCAGCTTCCGGCGGCGGTGTGCATCGTCGATAGCGGCATACGCCAGCCGTTGATACTGCGCAAGACCGAAACTTTCATCCGGCGCGACCATGTCGATGAGCTGATGCGGCACCAGTCGCTGCTGGTCAGGGGTGGGCTTGGCGGTGCCGATGTCCATCCCCCGATAGATCTGGCGGCTGTCCGCCCCGATGATCTCGCCCTCAAGCGCGTGCGCCAGCGTCATCGCCAGTCCGGTTTTACCGATCGCTGTCGGGCCGAGGACGACGATCAGCGGCATCCTACCAGTCAAGCGCGTCCTCCACATGATCCACTACAGGCTGCGCGCCGTAGGGCAGTCCGACGGCAACGACGTCAATGCGCCAGGTTTGTGTGTCGAGATCGTGATCGGCCATATACGTCTGGGCGGCAGCAATCAAGCGCTGCTGTTTTCGAGGCGTCATGCTGACCAGGGCGTCCCCGGTGTCGGCGCTCCGGCGTGTCTTGACCTCCACGAATACCAGCATGTCACCGTCACGGGCGATGATATCCACTTCGCCGCGAGTGCAGTGCCAGTTGGTGGTCACGATTTCGTATCCTTTTTGGTGCAGATGCGCGGCGGCCAACTGCTCACCGCTGCGACCTGTCTTTTGCCTGTTCATAGGCTTCCGGCCCCGCTGATACTGTTCTTAATGGTAGCTGTTTCAGCATCGGAGGGCAAGGCGGCGGCTGGCTTTGAGTGTTGAAAAAAACGACATTTCAGCTAATATTCGCTGTATCCTGGGGTACTTTAATCCACTACGGAGTCAAATTCATGGAAATATCGATTCAAGTAGCCGGCATCGTCGGTGCGATTGCCAGTGTAATTGGGCTGGGTTTTGCATGGTACCAACGCGGGTACGTGCTGTCGCAGGACGCAGGAAACGAGCGGATGCAGCAGATCGCTCGTGCCATCCAGCGTGGCGCACAGGCCTTCCTTTCGCGTGAGTATCGTGCCGTTGCTATCTTCGTCGCTGTCGTAACAGTCCTTCTGGCTCTGTTGAGCACGGTGCAGGGTTCCGGTATGTCCATCTGGACAGCAGTCGCATTCGTGTGCGGCGCGCTGGCCTCCGGTCTCTCGGGCTACATTGGGATGTATATTGCGGTGCGGGCTAATGTGCGTACCACGCAGGCCGCATCGAGGAGCTTGAATCAGGGTCTGCGGGTCGCGTTTGCCAGCGGCACCGTGATGAGCACGATGGTCGTGTCGCTGGCGCTGTTGGGCATCAGTCTGCTTTTCATCCTGTTTACCAGCGTATTAGAAGCGCATCAGGCAGCCAGTGCGCTGGCGGGCTTCGGTTTCGGTGGGACGTCGATCGCCATTTTTGCCCGCGTCGGTGGTGGCATATACACCAAGGCGGCGGATGTGGGCGCGGACCTGGTCGGTAAGACTGAGGCCGGAATTCCTGAAGATGATCCCCGCAACCCTGCGACCATCGCCGACAACGTCGGTGACAACGTCGGTGACGTCGCTGGGATGGGGTCAGACCTGTTTGAGAGCTATGCCAGTTCGATCGTCGCCGCCATTTCGCTGGCGACTCTGGGCGCAGGCCTGAACGCCGACCAGCAGCTTGCGGGGCAGGTCTTTCCGCTGCTGATTGCCGCCTTTGGTTTGCTGATCGGGATGGGCAGTACCTACCTGGTCAAGACGCAGGAGGGGGCCACCCAGGAAATGCTGCTGGGCAGCCTGCGCACCGGCGTCTATACCGCCAGCGGCCTCGTCGCGCTGGCGATCGTGATTCTGGGCCTGGTGCTCAATCTGGGCTGGGGCGTGATTGTCGCGACCCTCAGCGGCTTAATCGGCGGCGTGTTAATCGGTTTCTTCACGGAATATTTCACGGCGGATAGTTATGCCCCAACCAAGGCGCTGGCCGAGAGTGCAACCGGCGGCGCGGGTATCGTGGTCATTCGCGGGCTGGCGCTGGGTATGTTCAGCACGCTGGCCCCGGTGGTCATCATTATTGTAGTGACGCTGCTGGCAACCTCAGCGACCGGTCTGTATGGTGTGGCGATGGCCGCAGTCGGCATGCTGGCGACGTTGAGTATCACCCTGGCGACCGATGCTTATGGTCCGGTGGCGGATAATGCGGGCGGCATCGCTGAAATGTCGGAGCTGGACGAATCGGTGCGCGATCGGACGGACGCCCTGGACAGCCTGGGCAATACGACCGCGGCTACCGGCAAAGGCTTCGCTATCGGCAGCGCGGCGATGACTGCCCTGGCACTGAACGCAGCCTTCGTCACGGCCATCCAGGGATCATCGGGTGCGGTGTTTACGGTGGATGTGCTCGATCCGCGGTTGGTCACGGGCCTGTTTATGGGGGCACTGCTGCCGTTCCTGTTCAGCGCTTTGACGATGCTGGCCGTCGGTAACGCCGCGCAGCAGATCGTTGAGGAAGTGCGCCGCCAGTTCCGCGAAATTCCGGGTATTATGGAAGGCAAGTCCGAACCGGATTACGAGACGTGTGTGGCGATCAGCACTGACAGCGCGATTCGGCAGATGATCGCACCTGGCCTGATTGCCGTCGCCGTGCCCATTGCCATTACCATTCTGGCGATTCTGGGACGCGGCAATTTTCTCGGTACGCTGGTTGGCCGTGAAACGCTGATCGGCATGCTGGTAGGATCGCTGGTGACGGCCTTTATGCTGGCGGTGATGATGGCGAACGCGGGCGGCGCGTGGGACAATGCCAAGAAGTACATCGAAGCCGGGCATCATGGCGGCAAACGCTCCGATGCGCACAAGGCGGCAGTGGTGGGCGATACGGTCGGTGATCCGTTCAAGGATACCGCCGGGCCTTCGCTCAATATTCTGCTGAAACTGCTGGCAATCGTGTCGCTGGTGCTGGCTCCCCTGCTAGCCGTGACTCCGCTCTGAGTGAAGCATAACTGCGCACCGACGACCTCTTCATTTCTGCAAAAAAAACTCCCCGAGCCAGGTGCCGGGGAGTTTTGATTGATTGAGGTAGATTGTGCCGTGCGAACTGCGGCAGGACCAGTGAAGCCTATTCGCTGCGGGGCATGCGCTTGCGGAATTTGTACCCGTAGATAATCATGCCCTTGGGACCTTCGGTTGTCAATTTGCGTGTGACCATTTCGACGCGGTCGCCGATCGCGGGGGGTTCGTCCAGGTCGGTCAACTGAGCCGTCACCAGCGGGCCTTCATCCAGGCGGATCAGTGCCAGGGTATAAGGTGCCTGATCCTCAAAGCCTTCAGGCGGTTCGGTCAGCGTGGTGAAACTGTACACTTCCCCGGTGCCCGCAAAGGCGAATTTTTCGGGATGCAGCTCGACCTGCTTTTTGTCGGTGACTTCCATGTGTGGGTGACCTAACTCGCTACCGATGTGGTCACAGGAATGCGGCTGCGCGTCTCAACGGGCGCTTCCGCATGTTCGTGCTCCAGTTGCAGGATGATGGGGCGGGGCTGAAGACTGACCTGCCCATTCGCGTTGCGAAAACCCTCGAGCCGGTATCGTTGTGCGTTCAGACGCCAGTGCCGTGAAATCTGCATTGCGGGTTGAACTCCTAATCCACACTTACGGGTCTTGTGCAAAAATGCACGAATTGGGCTTATTTTAGCGTTTGAAGCCTATCAAAAACTATCAGATGAGGGCCAGGAGCTATCAAAGACTCTCGAAAACATTGATTAAGATGTCATGTGAGACCATTTCATTAACTATTCGTTAATGTATTACGCGCTCGTTCTCAGGGCTGGCAGCATAAAGAAACAGCGCTCAGATGGGAAAAGATACCCGTCTGCCCGCCTGTGCTGACTGATAGGCCCCAAGAATCATTTCGATGCACAGTCGGCCTTCTTCGGCAGTCGCCAGCGGCGCGCGGATGCCATATAAATAGTCGATCACCGCGCGGGGTACGGCGCGGAGTCGCTCACCGTGTTTGACCAGCGGGAAATCGAAATATTCCCAGTCTCCAACTGAAGCTTGATAACTCTTCAGTGCCACTGCGCCGGGCG
>JAIOHO010001056.1 GCA_019912905.1 Anaerolineae bacterium | reverse complement strand
CGTCGGCGCATAGGTGACGAGGGTTTCGTCCTGGGCTTGCGGCTGGATCGCACCGTCCAGATAGTCCGGCAGGGTGTCAATCAGCAGCGCGGCCCCCACCTCGGCCAGTTTATCATGCAGCGACGCCCCGGTTTCGTCCGGGGTAATGGGAATGGTCCGCTGGCTGAGGATAGGACCGGTATCCAGCCCGGCATCCATCTTCATAATGGTGATGCCGGTTTCTGCATCGCCGGCGCGGATCACTGCCTGAATCGGTGCGGCACCCCGCCAGCGCGGGAGCAGGGAGGCATGGACGTTGATAGACCCATGCGGCGGAATATCGAGGACACGCTGCGGCAGAATCTGCCCGAATGCTGCGACGATATAGACATCGGGCTGCCATTGTTCCAATTCGGCGATGGCTTCCGGGTGACGGATTTTTTCAGGCTGAAACACCGGGATGTGGTGGCTCAGGGCCAGCGTTTTGATCGGTGACGCCTGAATCTGGCGGCTGCGACCTGCCGGACGGTCGGGCTGGGTGACAACCCCGATGACCGTATGGTGTTCGATCAGCGCGCGAAGGACCGGCACCGCAAAGTCCGGTGTCCCCATAAAGACGATTTCGGCCATGTTTGGTTCCCTCCGGTGAATCAATTGCTTGTGCGTGGCGGCCCTGGCGTGATAGTATCAATCCATCTTCCGCGATGCGCTTGTTATTGTAGATTGTCCGGTCATTTATGTCTATTGCGTCGAAAAAGTGGTTGGTCATGCCCGCGGCCCCGGCGAACCTGCTGCGGCAGTACCGCCAGATGAGTCCCGTTCTGGCCCAGGTCCTTTACAATCGCAGCTTGAAAGACCCCACTTCCGCCGCTCAGTTCCTCTATGATCGGGATATTGAGGCGAACCCCTTTCTGATGAAGGGGATGAATCAGGCCGTGTCGCGCCTCCGGGTTGCCATCCGCAAGCAGGAACCGATCATCGTCTACGGGGATTTTGATGCGGACGGCGTGACGTCCACGGCGCTGCTGATCCAGACTCTGAGGGCGTTGGGCGCAGTCGTCAAGCCGTATATCCCGCACCGGGTGGACGAAGGTTATGGCCTGAACAGCAAGGCACTGCTCAAGCTGGCGCGGGGCGGAGCAAAATTGATCGTCACGGTGGACTGCGGCATTCGCTCGGCAGAAGATGTCGAGGAGGGCAAAGCGGCGGGCCTGGACATCATCATCACCGATCATCATTCGATTGGTCCTGACATCCCCAGGGCGCAGGCCGTGATTAACCCCAAGCAGGTGGACTGCCGTTATCCTGAAGACATGCTGGCTGGTGTGGGAGTGGCTTTTAAGCTGGCCCAGGCTTTGCTGAAGGCCGCCAGCAATGACCGCGTCAAGCCGACGCTCACCGAGGACGATCTGCTCGATCTGGTGGCAATTGGTACCGTGGCGGATCTGGCGCCGCTTAACCGTCCGGAAAATCGTGCGCTGGTGCGGCGCGGGTTGGACCAGATCAACCAGGCGCGCAGACCAGGCATCCGCGCGCTGTTAAAGGTCTGCGGTGTCGAGCCGGGCAAAGTGACCGCCATGAACATCGGTTATTCGTTGGGGCCGCGCATCAATGCGGCAGGCCGGCTGGGCAGCGCCATGACCGCATTTCACCTGCTGGCCGCAACGGACCCGGTCCAGGCGGACAAACTCGCCCAGGAACTGCACGCGCTCAACAGCCAGCGCCAGGACCTGACGCGCGAAGCCCAGGACAAGATTCGGGAGCGGATTGAGGCGGAACAGCGGGAGGATGACCTGCTCATTTTCGCATCGGACCCTGGTTTTCAGCCGGGCATCGTCGGCCTTGTGGCCGGGCGTCTGGTCGAAGAATTTTACCGGCCCGCGGTGGTCATGGAACTGGGCGAGGCGGAGAGCCGGGCCTCGTGCCGCAGCATCCCCCAATTCGATATTACGCGCGCGCTCGACCAGTGCGCCGATTTGCTGGTGCGGCATGGCGGGCACGCGCAGGCTGCCGGGTTCACGGTCCTCAATCAGAACGTCGAGGATTTGATGGCGCGGCTGACGGACCTTGCGCAGCAGACGCTGGATGGTCAGGAACTGCTGCCCACGCTGGAGATTGACACGGAAGTCGATGCCAATCAGGTCTCTGAAGACCTGTGGAGCGAACTGCAACTGCTGGAACCCACCGGATTCATGAACGCCGCCCCGGTGTTCATGATGCGCAATGCCTATATCCTCGAATGGCGACTGGTGGGACGCGACAGCCGCCATCTGAAATTTCGCATTGCGCGGGCCGGTCGGCCTCCGCTGGATGCGATTGGCTTCGGCCTGGGGGAATGGTCCGCGCAGCTTCCCGGCCATGTGGACATCGCCTATCAACTGGAAATGAACGAGTGGAATGGCCGCCGCACGCTTCAGCTCAACGTGCAGGACATTCGTCTGGTGAGCAGCACCAATGGGGCAGGGTAGGCCTATCGTGCAGCGGACCTTTAGCGTCCTGCTGGTGGGGTTCGCCCTGGCGGTGTGTACCGCATTTACAGGGGTCTCCGCCCAGGAAAATAATCCGTTTGGCGTGGTCGAGGGCTTCTGGTTCCCGGATGTGACCTGCGACCTGCACGCCGGATGGGAGCGCATCATCTTTGATTGGTCGCAGCACCAGCCGACCGGCCCCGACGACTGGCATACGCTCAACGTGGATGACCGCTGGCTGAAGGCCGCCAATCAGTGCAGCCGCGAAGTGGTGGCGCTGCTCAAAAATACCCCGGCCTGGGCGACCGATGGCACGGCAGGGCCGGGTGTGCCACGCGGCCTGTATCTGCCGGTCGATGACCCCGGCAACGTATGGGCCAATTTTGTGCGGCGCAGCGCAGCCTATTATGCCAACCGGGGCGTGCGCCACTTCATCATCTGGAACGAGCCGGATATTTCCCAGGAAACCTACGGGTTCGAGTTTGAGGGCACCGTCGAGGATTACGCCCAGCTCGTCAAGGTAGCTTATCTGGCGGCGAAAGAAGGCAACCCGGCGGCGGTGATTCATCTGGCCGGGACGACCTACTGGCACGATGTCAACAGCGGGCAGCG
>JAIOHO010001055.1 GCA_019912905.1 Anaerolineae bacterium | reverse complement strand
GCCCAGGCCCCACATGTTATACTCCTGCAATCTGGAGCAAAGAATATGACTGATCTGATGAATCCGCCCGATGCGCCCCTGTTTGAGGAGTTCCCCGCCCCGACCCATGAAGAGTGGGTGGCGGCGGCCCTCGAAGCGCTTGGGGGCGCGTCTTTTGAAAAAACTCTCACGACGCCCACCGACGAAGGGCTGACCCTTCAGCCGCTTTACCGCCGGGACGCCATCGCCGGGATAACTCACCCAACCACGCTGCCCGGCTTCCCGCCGTATGTGCGTGGGACGTCCGCATCCGGCTATGTCGGACAGCCCTGGTCCATCGCGCAGGAACTGCCCTGCCCTACCCCGGAGACATTCAACACCGCGCTGCGGGAAGCTCTCGCGGGCGGTCAGGGTGCCATTCGCCTGATTCTGGATCAAGCGACTCGTTCGGGCCTTGATCCCGACCAGGCCGCTAAGGTTGGGTATGAGGGCCTTTCGCTGGCGACACTTGACGACTTCGCAGCGGCCTTTGACGGCATCGACCTGACCGGGACACCCCTGCATGTTTCCGCCGGAACCAGTGCCCTGCCCCTCGCTGCGCTCCTGGCCGCTTATCTTCACTCAAAAGGACAGTCCATCATCAACCTGCGCGGCAGCATTGCAGCGGACCCGCTCGGCGAACTGGTTCAGACGGGCACGCTGCCGCTGGCGCTCGACGCATGTTATGCGCAGATGGCGCAGATCACCGCCTGGGCGGTCGAGCAGACCCCACAGGTTGCCACGATTGCCATCGACAGCACTCCGTACCATCAGGGCGGTGCGAATGCCGTGCAGGAACTGGCATTTGCCATCGCCACCGGCACGGAATATGTGCGCGAAATGCTGCGGCAGGGTCTGCAAATCGAGGACATCGCGCCGCGCATGCGCTTTACATTTGCAATTGGTGGGCATTTTTTCATGGAAGTCGCCAAGCTGCGTGCGGCGCGCCTGTTGTGGTCGCAGGTCATCGCAGCGTTCGGCGGCAGTGCCGATGCCCAGCGGATGCAGCTTCACACCCGCACCGGCACGCTCAACAAGACGGTGGCTGATCCCTATACCAACCTGCTGCGCACGACGCTGGAAGCCTTCGCCGGCGTGCTGGGCGGCACCGCAGAGTTAAGTGTGACGCCGTTTGATGCGGCGGCACGTCTGCCCGATGAATTCTCGCGGCGGATCGCCCGCAACCAGCAGCTCGTGCTGCGCCACGAAAGCAATTTGACCACTGTGGCAGACCCGGCAGGCGGCTCGTATTATGTCGAGGCGCTCACGGATGCGCTGGCCCGGCAGTCCTGGACGCTGTTTCAGGAGGTCGAACGACAGGGCGGCCTGTTCAGCGCGCTTAAGGTGGGATTTCCCCAGGAGCACATCGCGGCAGTCGCCCAGAAACGCAAAATAAATTTCGCCCGGCGGCGCGATGTCCTGGTCGGAATCAACCGGTATCCCAATCCAGTAGAAGGACCCTTGCAGCCCGATGCCATCAACGCTGCCGCACACTACGAGGCGCGTGCCCGAACCGCAGCCGCCGACCGCCCGCACCGAGACCAAACCCAGGTGACGCGTGCCCTGCATCAAATGGAAGCGGCCCCCCCATCCGGGCGCATTCAGGCCGCTGTCGAAGCAGCGCGGGCCGGGGCGACGCTGAATGAGATCA
>JAIOHO010001054.1 GCA_019912905.1 Anaerolineae bacterium | reverse complement strand
GCAGAAGGCCCTCAAACTGGAGAATCCTCGCATCGGACTGTTATCTAATGGCGAAGAAGAAGGCAAAGGCAATCAGCTCATTCGCGATACAGATGCGCTTCTGCGCCAGCTTTCCATGAATTATATCGGCAATGTTGAGCCGAAGGACGTGATGCGCGAGGCTGTGGATGTCATTGTCGCCGATGGTTTCCTGGGGAACATCTTTGTCAAAACCTTCGAAGCATCCGTAAGTCTGGTGAGCCATGCCATCCGTGACGAAATCCGGGCAAATCCGGTGACTTCCCTGGGTGGGCTGCTAGCCACACCTGCATTCCAGCGGGTTCGCAAAAGAACCGACACTTTTGAGATCGGGGGCGCGCCCCTTTTGGGGGTGAATGGTGTTGTAATTATCGGGCATGGGCGTTCCAACGCAATGGCTGTGCGAAACGCCGCTCGCCAGGCAGCCCTGGCGGTTGAGGGGGATATCATCAGCGCCATTCGGACCGGGCTGCAAGAACTTGAGGGTGTTATTCATAATTAACAAGTAGGAGATAGGTATTCCATGGAATTGCTGCGCAACGGTCGCCCCAGAGTGGTCATTACCGGTCTCGGCGCTCTGACGGCTTTAGGAACAATGAAGTCGTTGTGGGAAGGTCTGAAGGCAGGCCAATCCGGTATCCGGCGCCTCGAAACCATCAATGTGGAACATGTACCGGTCAAGATTGGCGGTGAGGTCCGCAACTTTGACCCCGAGCTTTACATTGAGCGAAAAGAAGCTCGCCGGATGGGTCGGGCTTCACAATTTGCTGTGGTTGCCGCTCACATGGCGATCGAAGATGCCGGACTGACAATCGGTGACATCGAGAATGAAGGTGAGCGAGTCGGGGTGGTCCTGGGGACATCCCTGGGTGCTCACGAGATGGCTGAAAACAGCACCTTCAAATACAAGACCAGCGACTATCGCAAACCCAACCCGCTGGCTCTGATCAATGCACTGCCGAATATGCCTGCGCACTACATCAGTCGGTTCCTGCGGACATTTGGCCCCTTGAATGCTCCCTCTACCGCGTGCGCTGCGGGCACCCAGGCAGTGGGTGAAGCCAGCGAGCTGATCAAGCACGGGCGTGCTGACATGGTCATTACCGGCGGTGTGGAAGCAGTCTTGCAGGATTATGCCCTGGCTGGCTTTGAAGCGATGCAGGCTTTAGCTGTAGGATTTAATGACAATCCTGGTGAGGCCAGCAAACCATTTGACGCAAATCGATCCGGTTTTGTATTTAGCGAAGGCTGCGGGGTGCTGATCATTGAAAGCCTGGCACATGCCCTGAAACGTGGCGCGCACGTGTATGCTGAAATTTTAGGTCATGCCTCATCTTCTGATGCCTTTCACATCGCGGCGCTTGACCCTGAAGGCAAAGGTGCGATGCGCTCCATGCGCTGGGCATTGGAAGATGCCCACCTGAACACAGAGGACATCCAGTATATCAATGCGCATGGGACATCTACCCAGGCCAACGACAAGATAGAAACACTGGCAATCAAGAATATCTTCGGCGAGCACGCCTATAATCTGGCGGTCAGCTCTACCAAAAGTATGCTGGGCCACGCCCTCGGCGGTTCCGGTGCAATCGAAGCGGTCGCCTGTGCGATGAGCATTTTTGAGAAAGTCGTGCATCCGACCATCAATTACCATACCCCCGACCCCGAATGCGACCTGGATTACGTTCCAAACATCGCCCGGGATATGCCTGACCTGAAATACCTCATGTCCAACAGCTTCGGCCTCGGCGGGCAGAACGCGTCGATCATTTTAGGATCGCTGTAAGACGATTCTTGAGGCTGGCAACAAATTTTAAGAGCGTGATGGCCCGCTTGGTGCATCACGCTCTTTGTTGTTTCCCTATCGTCCGACATAGCACGCCAGTACGCGATCGGGCTATAATAAAATTCGACACAGTCAGGTAACCCCAGGAACGGTATACCTTGCATGGGATTGATGATCTTTTGGTTCGCAACGATATAAAACGTGCAGAAGTCGCGATTGCCCGATATTTGAGGACAGAGCTAACCGATCAGGAGCGCGCCAAAGCACTGATGTATCGAGCCAAAACGCGCCTGCGAAGCCAGCGACCGGATGATGCCCTTAGCGACTTACGCATCGCTTGTGACTTGAATACGGAATATCGCACGCGACCAGATGTGATTGAATTGTTGGGCGACGCCCATCTAGCCCGATTTGAGATCGCCACGGTAGGATTTGCCGATCGCAGTGATACCTCTCAGGCGCAGGCTTATTTTCAACAGATCCTTGAAACTTTTCCAGACTATAGGAATCGAGGCTGGATATACTATCAGCTTGGGCGGATTGCCTTGACGAATAATGCCGTGGAATCAGCCGAGCAGTATTTTCAGCGTGCCCTGCTCACCCCCAGCAGCGTTCGTGCCCTTACTGCGTATTGCTATGAGCGCCTCGGCTTCACTGCATTTTATGAGACCCGTGATCTGGATCTGGCCGTGGGCTTCCTCGATAAAGCGATCGACACCTACCCGGCTTCAGAAAATCAGGCCTGGCTGGTCCAGGTGCACATTCTCCGCAGTCGCGTCCTGCGCGAACGCCAGGAATATCGCTCGGCGCTTGCAGCGGCGGACAGTGCAGTGCGCATCGCCACGGGCACAGGGTCAGAAAATCGCACGAGCCTGGCGGAAGCATTGTTGACCTTTGGAGAAATGCTCTCCGGGTTTGATGGACGAGAACGCGATACCGTTACCTGCCTCCAGCAATTCCTGGCAACCAGCAAGAAACCCCTGGGTGTGGATGTCACCTGGTCACGCGTTCACGAAATGCTCGGCGATGCCCATTTCAAGCTGATGCAGTATGATCTGGCTTCAGAGGCATATGAAGCCGTATTGCAGTATAATCCTTATCATCCCTGGGAAATCTCTCTGCATTACCGAATTGCGCAAAGCTATTACCAGCAAAACGATTATCTCAGCACCATTGCTGCCATTGAGCGGCTCATCAACGCCGCTCAGAGCGAAGAAGAACAAATTACGGATTACCGGGTCTATGATGTCCTGGGCAACGCCCATTTCGCCCTGGGGCATTACATCGAGGCTGAGGAATCCTATCGTCGCGCACTGGAAGCAGCTCCACCAAACGCCGAAGGCCTGGAAAAAATCAAAAAATATTATCACTTTGCCCAGGAATTGAGCTGAATTCTGGTGTAAACTGATCGCGAATTAGCTGATTAACTGGATCACTGGATATTGGAATGACGGACAGAGTAACCGTAGTCGGTGGCGGGCTGGCAGGGACGGAAGCAGCCTGGCAGCTTGCTGAACGTGGATATGGGGTCGATTTGTACGAAATGCGACCCCGACAGACGACGGGCGCGCACGTGTCGGATCGTCTGGCTGAATTAGTTTGCAGCAACTCTTTGGGGTCGAAACTAAGCGATCGCGCATCCGGCCTGCTGCAAACCGAGATCAGAATGCTCCGCTCCCTGTTATTGGATTGCGCGGAGAAGGCTGCGGTGCCTGCCGGTGGTGCGCTGGCTGTCGACCGCGAAGTCTTTGCCCAGCTTGTGACAGAAGCCATCACGACTCATCCACACATCCATGTGATTCGGGAAGAAATGACCAGCATACCTTCAGGGCCTGCGGTGATTGCGACTGGCCCGCTCACATCGAGCGCGCTTGCCAGCGATATTGCCCGAATCACCGGCCAGGATTATCTCTATTTTTATGATGCCATTGCGCCGATTGTCACTGCCGACAGCATTGATATGTCC
>JAIOHO010001053.1 GCA_019912905.1 Anaerolineae bacterium | reverse complement strand
CGCGCCGCCAGTCCGCAGGGCGCTGCGCCCAACTGAACCAGATCGCGGAACAAACCGGCGGCCTGGTCGGGATGGACGAACACTTCAAAGGCGACCCGCTCCCCGGTGTAGCCGGTACGCGACACGATCAGGTCATAGCCGCCCAGGTTGACATGTGTGATCCCCGCCCAGGACAGGCCGCTGACTTTCTTTTTGTCGGCGTCGCTGCTGTCGAGTGCCAGCAGGATATTCTTGCTCTCCGGCCCCTGGAGGGCGATGTCCACGCGCTGATCCGCGCCCGACGAAGCGGCGCGCAGGTCGCGCAGGGTGAACCGGTCGCTGCTGCCCACGCGCAGACCGGGATGCGCCGGGTCGATCTGCACTTCGCCTGCTTTCACCGCGTTCAGCCAGGCCCAGTTCTTGTCATTGTTCGAGGCATTGACCACCACCAGGTAATGATCTTCCGCCAACCGGTAAATCATCAGGTCATCCAGCGGAATGCCGTGAGTATCCAGCAGGTAGGTGTAATGCGACTGGCCGACGGCCAGCGAGGTCACGTCGTTGGTGGTCACCGCATCCAGAAATGCCACCGCGCCCGGACCCTGCACATCAAATACGCCCATGTGGGCCACGTCGAAAATCCCGGCTCTGCTGCGCACAGCAGCATGTTCCTCGCGGACGGAGGTATACCAGACGGGCATATCATACCCGGCGAACTCAACCATTTTCGCGCCCAGTTCACGATGCAGGGTGTGCAGCGGCGTGGTCAGCAGATCGGCCTGTGCAGGCTCCTGCCAGGTAAATTCGGGCAGCGCGGTGGCAGGCGTCGGACCATCATAATCCGGGCTGTTGAGGCCGATGAAATAGGCTTTGTCGGCATAGCCGGTGCCCTCGGCCCAATCCGATTTCACATCCACTCCGAAGTGGCTGCGATCCGCCGGGCCAAGCTGCTCGACCGTGACCGGGCCGGGCACTTTGGCGTAGGGATCGGCTCGGTCGAACAGGACGAAGCCATCCGATAGGGCACGCAGCCACGCCGTCACGCGGTTCACGTTGCGCTCGACATGCAGGTGGTAGCCGTCGGCAACTGCCTCGACGATCACACGAGATAGGACCGGGCCGCTCGCGCCCCAGATCCAGGCGGGCTGCTGATCTCCGGGCTGAAGGGCGGCGACATCACTGGTCAGGGCGGTCTGCAAAAATGCAGCAGCTTCGGCTCCGGTGACGGACAGGGTCTGCCAATCCCCTGCGCCGGAATCGGCCTCGGCATACGAAAAGTGCGGGTAGTCGTCGGCTTCCGCATCAGTGTCGATGCCTACGCGCGCCGCCAGATCGCGGACCCGCAGCCGCATCTGCTGGAGGACGTCGAAATCAATCTTGGCGCGGGGTTGAGGCCGCAGCCGACCGCTGTAGCTGAAAGGCACGCAGGATTTGAGGATGGTGGCAATGATGTCCGCCAGTTCGTCGATTTCGGCATCGCCAAAGCCGCGCTGCGTGATCCAGGGGGTGCCGATGCGGACTCCCGAGGGGCGCAGGGCGCTGGTATCACCCGGAATGGTCTGGCGATTCAGCACCACCCCGGCCAGGTCGAGGACGCGTGCCGCCATATCGCCGCTCAGTGCGGTGCCGTCCGGCCCGACAATCGACCTGCAATCGACCAGCAGCAGGTGCGTGTCGGTGCCTCCATGCGGAAGGCGCAGGCCGTGGTCGGTCAATTTCTGAGCCAGGCGCGCGGCGTTGCGCACGGTTTGCAGTTGCAGTTCGCGGAACTGATCGGTGCGCGCCAGCCGCAGCGCGACGGCCAGCGCCACGATTGTGTTCATATTCGGGCCGCCCTGTTCGCCGGGAAACACCGCGCGGTCAATCTTCGATTGGAGGTCCTTGCGGTGGGTGATGATGACGGCCCCGCGCGGCCCCCCCAGCGTCTTGTGAGTCGTGAACGTTACCACATCGGCAATGCCCACCGGGTTGGGGTAGGCTCCGGCGATGACCAGCCCGGCGACATGGGCGATGTCGGCCATCAGATAGGCACCCACTTCATCGGCGATGGCGCGGAATTTCTGGAAATCCGGGGCAAACGGGTAGCTGCTGTACCCGGCGATGATCATCTTGGGCCGGTGCTCTTTTGCCAGCGCCAGCACTGCGTCGTAATCGATTTTTTCGGTTTCGGGGTCGATGCCGTAGCTGACGATATGATAATTAATGCCGCTGCGGTTGACCGGGCTGCCATGCGTAAGGTGGCCGCCCTGAATCAGGTCCATGCCCATCACCGTGTCGCCGACATTGAGCAGGGCGCTGTAGACGGCGTTGTTCGCCGGTGCGCCTGAAAGCGGCTGCACGTTGACGTACAGGCGGTCGGGACCAAAACCATTGGCCGCGAACAGGTCCGCGACGCGACGGCGCGTTAATGCTTCCCCAATGTTCGCGTATTCCGTTCCTTTATAGTAGCGGTTGTCCGCCTGACGACGATATTCCGGCAGACGGGTATCGTAATCCAGCAGCTCGGCTTCGGTCATCGTGCGTGTTTCGTCGAGGGGATAACCTTCTGCATAAATATTGTGGAAAGCCGATCCCAGTGCTTCACGGACGGCGGCAGGGACGGTACTTTCTGAAGGAATCAGGATCAGGTAACGGGACTGACGGGCGGTTTCATGCCGGATCAACTCGGCAACATCCGGGTCAAGCTCCGCCAGATCTCCGCGAAAGAGATAATCGGGCATGGGACATCCTCATTCTGGTGCGGTGGTCGTTGAATAGCCGGTATTCTATCATGCGCACCCGGCCCGGTCTACGCATGGCTTGTCAGTTAGGAGGAGGTTGGAATGGCCTGCCATCTCGTTTGCGAGCCTAGTACTTCCGTCCCGGTCGGTCCTGGGCATAGGACTTTGGGACTAGTCGCCCCTATTGCTTTATGAAGAAGGTAAATGTATTGTCATAGCGTCAAACAATGAATGAATTCGCAACTTTGTGTCAATGTAATGAGAGAGGTAGGATCATGGCGAATCTCAGATTGCAGTTTCGTCGAATGAGAAGCTGGACAATTTGCCTGGCTGCCCTCATGCTCCTCAGTATTGCTTCTATTCCGCAGGCGTCTGCCCAAAGCAGCGGCGGTTTTGGTGTGGGGGGTGGGGATGGTCTGGAAACCGGCATTCGCCTGGATATACTCAATCAGGTCAAAGCCGATGTTGCCGCAGGAGTCTACGATCGCCCGTGTACGGCAGCGGAACATGACCCGACCAAGTGGCATTCCCTGGTCAACCTCGAAGCGAAATGCCACTACGATCACCAGCATGGCGATGACCCCAGCTACGTCAACGACATCTTTGGGGAGCCGGGTGGCTGGTTCCAAAGCCCGGGGCAGTCGATTTCGTTTCCCTGGCAGACTTTCCCCGCTCAGACTCCCACCGAATCCAATGCGGGTTACCTCGGCACGGGCAAAATGGAAAACGAAGCCAAGCATGAAGGCTACTACTGGGTGGTGCGCCGTGATCAGCCCTGCACTACCGACACGGGTCAGAACTGCGTGAAGGAT
>JAIOHO010001052.1 GCA_019912905.1 Anaerolineae bacterium | reverse complement strand
ATCGGCGGCAGTGCCCGTGTGAAACCGGTCCCGCCCACGCCCAACGTGGTGCGCTCCGCCCCCGGCACCAGCAGCACCGGCGCAAACAGCGTGGTCATCGGTGAAATTCCGGCAGGCGGCGTGTTCAGCGTGCTGGCCGGGCCAAGCTGTGGGACGGATGGCCGCTGGTGGTGGCAGGTGAATTATTTCGGGCTGGTGGGCTGGACGGCAGAGGGCGAAGGCTACAACAACTACTGGCTGGAGCCGTGGTCGGACGGCGGGGCGGCCTGCCCCGGTTTTCTGCCGTCACGACTGCTGACTGGCGGCAAAGGTTCAGTCACCAGTGTGCCCAACCTGCCCAATCGCGTGCGCAGCGGCCCGGCCTTTGATGCCGATACGCTCGGCCTGATCCCGGTTAATGGGGTGTTCAGTGTCCTCAGCGGGCCATACTGCCGGGACAACAGCGCCTGGTGGCAGGTGAATTATTACGGGTTGGTGGGCTGGACGGCGGAAGGTCAGTGGAACACCTACTGGTTGCAGCCAGCCTGAGCGCGTTCGGGGGTACGTGGCGCGTGCCCCCACTTCAGCGGACTGCGATTGGCAGCCGAACTGTGAACTGGGTGCCGCGCCCTTCCTGGCTGGTGACGTCGATCTGGCCGCCATGCCGCTGGACGGAATCGCGGACGATGGTCAGGCCCATGCCCGTGCCATGCACCGCGCCGACATTGGCGCTGCGGTAGAACGAGTCGAAAATGTAGGGCAAATCCTCTGGCGGGATGCCGATACCCTGGTCGGTGACTTTCAGAATCACGTCCTGCCCCAGCGATTCGAGGCGCACGTGAATGTCCGAATGATGGCCGTCATACTTCACCGCGTTTGAAATCAGACTGACGGCGACCCGGCGAATCAGGCTGTAATCGGCACAGACCGGGCACGGTTGTTCCGGCGCGTCAAAGAGAATGCGGTGCTTCTGCTCCGTATGCTGCATTTCGTCAATCCACTCGCGGCATGCCGCGTGCAGGTCCCAGCGAGTCAGCGTCAGATCCAGTTCCTGCTCCTGGCCTTTGACCACGATCGTCATATCGTCCAGGACTTCGACGAAGCGGGCGATCTGTTCGCGGATCTGCGCGGCATATTCCTGCCGGTCGGCCTGCGTCATGCGGTCCGCATAGCGTTCGAGCAGTTCGCTGGCACTCATGATGATCGCCAGCGGCGTGCGGAACTCATGGGCGATGGTGAGCATCAGGTTGCTCTTGAGGACGTTGAGCTTCTGCTCGGTTTGCAGGGCGATCTGCAAACGTTCCTGTTCCAGCAGGGCGGCCTCGGCCCGCTGCCGGTCGGTCAGATCGCGAAAGTTCCACACCCGGCCTGAGAGCTGATGGCCGATGCGGTAGGGCATGGTATAACGCTCCAGCACGGTGCCGTCTTTCAGCATCACGATATCGTAGCCTTCCGCGTCCCGCTGGTCGAATAACTGGCCCACCCGCTTCAGAAATGCTGCGGAATCCTCGATCTGCGCGGCCAGCAGCCCCAGCCGCTCCTCACGAGTCGGCAGCTTCTGCCATCCCTCAGGCAGATGCCACATCGTTTCGAAGGCGGGGTTATGGACCAGCGGTTCACCCTCCTCATCGATGACGACCACACCGTCCTTCGTCGCATCGAGCACGGCCTGCATCAGCGACAGCGATTTGAGGAATTCGTGTTCCAGTTCTTTACGGGGGGTGATGTCTTCGACCATGCGCAGGAAAACCGGGGCCTGGCTGCCGGGGTCGTCGATGCGGGACACAGTCGCCCGGCTCCAGAAGATCGACTCATTGCGGCGCACATAACGTTTTTCGATCTGGTAATGATCGCGCTCGCGGGCCAGCATCTCCTGGATGAAGATCATTTCCAGCGGCAGATCGTCGGGGTGGGTGAAATCCTGAAATCGCAACTGAAGCAGCACGCTGCGGGTGCTGGAGAGCATACGCTGAAAGGCCGGGTTGACTTCGAGAATGCGCCCCTCGGCATCGACCAGCATCATGCCCACGCCAGCCACGTTGAAAATCGCGCTGTTGAATGCTTGCAGGTCCGGTGTCTTCGGGGTTTCCTCGCTCCAGATGTGGAGGACCGTTCCCAGCCAGGACAGCTCATCATCCCAGATGGTTGGAGTTACCATAAGTTGGACGCGCCAGATGTGACCCTGCGAGTCACTGAGGCGAAGCTCAAGCGGGGTGGAAGGCTCGTCCGCCAGTTCGGGCCAATCGCTCAATTTCAGTACGTCGTCCGGGTGAACAAGCTGCGACAGGGTGAGCGGCGCATCGGCGGTCCAATGCAGAAGCTGGCGCAGGGTTGGATTGGAATAGAGGAGGGTGTCCCCGCGAAACACGAACACCCCGGATTTCATCCGATCCAGCACTGTACCCAAGTCGATACGCTTGCGCATCCGCCGTCTACCCCATCGTCTGTTGGAGGTAATATATAGCCGGGAACCGCCATTATAAGCGCCATCCGATTTCACGTGAAGAGGCCATCGGCTCGAACCTGGATGGTGAACCCCACATGCGGCGGCAGGCGGGCCAGAAGGATCGGTTTCTCAATCCGCTCCCGGCGGATTCCAGCCCGCGAGGTTATTGGAGAATTGTGGGGGGCCGTTTACAATGGAAGCACGGATCGAGCAGCATCTGGAAACCTGTATGAACCGATTCCTCCTGAAGCTGGCCGTGGTGATTTTCGTGCTGTGGGCTGCCGTGCCGGTCGCCCTGGCACAGAACACCCAACCTACCATCGTGACCTTTAGCGCAGACCCGGCGGCCCTCACGGTGGACGCCGCGGAAAGCGGCACCTTCGAGACGACTCTGTCGTGGGCGGTGATCCACATGACGGACGGCCAGCGCCTGGTGCTGCAACGCCGCAGCCTGGGGGATTGGGTCTCGGTGCTGGCGGATGATGAGACGCTGCCTGCGGTGGGCACGCGTACCGTCCCGGTGCAGCACCCGCTGGATTTTGACCCGCCGAGCTACCGACTGGTGCTGGTGGGCGCGGACGGCCAGCTTGTGGATGAGCGTTTCCTGGCCCTGGCCTACGAAGTGCCGCCGGACCTGCGCCCCGAAATTACCCTGTTTACCACCAGCACGCCGACCATTTCCGGCGATCCGCTGGCTGATGGCAGCGCGCGGGTCAGCGTCTCCTGGGCGATCCGAAACCGCCTGCCGACGTCGAACCTGATCTTCGAGCAGGTGCTGGATGCGGATCGCGCCGTGCTGGTCGAACTGCCGCGCGACAACCTGTGGATTGCCTCGCGGGGGGATGGAGTCGTCGCGCCGGTTGCGCCCGCTCTGGGGAGTGTCATCCGCCTGCGGCTGCGGGTGGTGGATGTCCTCACCGAAGAAGTGTATGCCGAATCTGAAGTGGAAGTCGTCGTTGCGGGTATTGCGGCAGCCGTCGTGCCGACCGCTACGGAAGCGGCGGCGCTGGTCGCAGACGACTCGATTACGCCGGAACCATCGCCGACGCCGCGCAACTGCTCGATCTCGGCGGTCGATGTGCCGCTGAACGGCGCGCCGGGGGATGGCTGTGACACCTACCGGGACTCGCGTAGTGGAACGACGACTGCGGTGACCGCCTTCAGCCTCGATAATCCCAATCCTACGCCGGGCCGACCGGTGACGCTCACCTGGACGGTGGCGGGGGCGCAGTTCGCGTTGATCGAAGTGTATGATCCCAATCAACTGGCGCAGGGGGGCCTGCCCGAACCGGCAGTCGTCCTGTACGATGGTCTGCCCACCAGCGGCAGCACGACCGTTACCCTTCCGGCGAATATGACCGATGGAGCACGCTTCATTCTATGGGCGGCCAATCTTTCGACCGATGCACGCAGCCCATCGTTTTTGTACGACCGTCTGGCGTACCGCATCATCGACACGGGCGCGATCGCCCTGCAAACCGACGCCGAGATTACGGCTTTTGTCGCGCTGCCGCCGACGGTCGCCCCAGGCGGCGAAGTCACGCTCAGTTGGAGTCTGAATGGCGCGGATGCCGCTTTGATCGAACTCTACAACCGGGCCAGCAATGCCTCGGCGGGCGTGTTTGAGGATTTGCCGACCATCGGCAGCGCCAATATCGTCATCCCGGAGACGTTTACCCAGGGCGCGCGCTTTGTACTGTGGGCGGCCAATCGCGCCCCGGATGGCAGCTATGTCCGGTTGGTGCAGTCTGCGGTCGAGGTCCCGGCAGGATAAGTGAATCATTGGCAGTTTTCGGCTGTCCGCGCAGAAGGGCACTTTTTGGAGCCTGAAGACCGGCAGCTGAGGACTTCTGTTCAGGAGTCTGAGACTATGTTTCCTTTTGGTGATGCGCGCGACTGGTTCAGCGCAAGGCGGTTTGGCCTGTTTATTCACTGGGGCCTGTATGCCCTCAATGCCTGGCAGGAACAGGATCAATGGCGGCGGCAGATTCCGCGCGCAGAGTACGAGCGCCTGGCGCAGCGGTTTAACCCGGTGCAGTTTGACCCGGAGGCCTGGCTGGACGTGGCCGAAGAAAGCGGCATGGAGTATGTGTGTTTCACGACCAAACATCATGACGGTTTCTGCCTGTGGGACACAGCGCAGACCGATTATCAAATCATGAACACCCCTTACGGCCAGGATGTGCTGCGGAAGCTGGCCGATGCCTGTCAGCGGCGGGGGATGCCGCTGTGCCTGTATTATTCGGTGGCCGACTGGCATCACCCCAATTACCCCAACCAGAGGCGCAGCCACGAACTGGCCGGACCCGAACCGGGCGACGAACCCGACCTCGACCGCTACCTGCAATTTCTGACGGCGCAGGTGCGCGAGTTATGCACCCAGTACGGCCCGATTCATGGCTTCTGGTGGGACATGAATGTGACCGGGGTGGTCGATCCATCGATCAACCAGATGATCCGCGAACTGCAACCCCAGGCCGTCATCAACAATCGCGGTTTCGATAACGGCGATTTTGGCACCCCGGAGCGCGATTTCGTGGCCGATGAAGCCCGCGTCTTCGCGCAGCGCACCGAAGCCTGCCAGTCGGTGGGGCGGGAAAGCTGGGGTTACCGCGAACACGAGGATTATTACAGCGACCTGCACCTGATGCGCAGCATCGACCGGGCGCTGGCGAAGGGCGGCAATTACCTGCTCAACGTCGGGCCAACCGCCGAGGGCGCGCTGCCGGACGAGGCCGTCGCCATTCTGCGACGCGTCGGGGCCTGGTACAACACCATCAAAGAGGCTTTTGGCGATGCCCAGCCCGCGTCCGGCAAAACGGATAATCCCGACGTGCTGCTGACCGAGCGCGGCAGCAAGCTGTTCGTGCACCTGCACCGCGAACCGAGCACCCGGCGCGTACTGCTGCGCCCCATTGACCGGATGCCCCGAAACGCCACCCTGCTCAACACGGGTGCGCCCGTGATGTTCCGAAGCGACCCGCTGCCCACCCTGCACATGGATGGTCAGGGCCTGCTGGCCGAGGGCAAAAAAGAATACCTGCGGCTGGTCGATCTGCCGGTGAACGACCTGCCCGGCGAGGTGCTGGTGGTGAAGCTGGAATTCTAGCCGCCGCTCCCAAACCGTTCGATGGGAGGAGCCGCACGGGGCGACTCCTCCCACGGACAGATTGTTGAGAGTTTCCCAACGGCTGGATACCGATCGTCACTCACTGCCGCATTCGTCGGTTTCGAGCGGCGTGAGGGTAATGGTGTCCTGGGTCGGTTTACAGCTATTCAGGGTGCCCATGATGGTCAGGCAGCCCATCGTGTTCACTTCAAGGGTGGGTGAACCACTGTTCAGATTCTTGACCTCATAGACGCCGCTGCCCGACCCGATCAGGTCGCCAGAGCCACCTTCATACGTCATCGCGCCCTGCTGACCCTGGTTCGATGGGAAGTATTCAAACGTGTAGTTGTAGCTACCGATCACCCCATCGAGTATGAAGGGTTTGGTCAGGTCGCAGATCGTCCCGGAGAAGGTCATCTGGTCCGATTGGCCGGACGCCCGGAAACCGTGAAACTTCCAGTCCACCATGGGGAAGAAATACTCCCCCAGCGAGAAGCGGAAGGTCTTGAGGATGTCGATGGC
>JAIOHO010001051.1 GCA_019912905.1 Anaerolineae bacterium | reverse complement strand
CCGAACGATGCCCGCGGGCCGCGCCCCTATCTGACGAGCAACGAAAAGCAGGGCCGGGCCTTGTTTCTCTCGAATACGGGCTGGATGACCGATGGCGACGACGTCACCGAGAAGAGTACAAATGAAGGCTGCGACCCGGACAAAACCCAGAAGCGCTGGGAAAACGAGGCGAAACTCAAGGATGGGCGCAGTTGGTACTACGCTGAAATTGAGGAGCTGGACACGCTGGGCGATTTGCTGGCGCGCATCAAAGGCTCCGAAGGGATCGACATCGGTTCCATCCTGAAAGACAAAGTCTTTGGCGGTGGCTCCTGGTTCATCTGGTACCATCTGCTGTACCCCATCCATCTGGAAGGCACGCGGATTTGCGAACAGGTTGCTGGCTCCGGCAACAACGGCAACTACGAAGGCGATTGGAATTCCATCGGCATCATCATCCGGCGAGAAGGCACACTCCCCTGGGACCAGGCTACCTTTCCCGAGCCGGAGTTTATCGGTTTTGGCATTCGCGGGCGCGGCTTTGTCGAAAACCTGGTGCCGTTCTTCCGCCAGCAGATGGCCGTCTATAAATGGCAGGATATTCAGCGAGTCGGCTCTCATGCCAAGGCCTTCGTCGCCCTGGGCAGCCACAATAATTACCATATTCCCGGCCCTCAGCCCTCCCCAAGTTATTCGGACAGCGCCTGTGGGACTGTTGAGGATGTCAACAAGAAGATCGACGAACTCAAGAAGGATATTGACGATCTGAAACATGATGTCACAGCCGCTGCCGTGACGATTGCCAAAGTCGCGGCTGGCGCGGGTATCGGTGCCCTTTTTGGCGGCGTCGGTGCACTGATCGGGGCCGCGGTCGGCGCGATCGCCGCCGGCATCGAAGCCGCTGCCAGCAGCGGGAGCGGGGATTCCAGCGCGCCCGAAGTGCCGCAGCCAAACACCCCTGACGAGCAGCCGCCGATGCCGAACACCTATGGCCTCGTCATCGCGCCCAACTCGCTCGTGTCGCAGCCGACGGTGACGGCCAACACGCAGCGCGCCGAGAGCTGGTCCAAAGCCGTGACCACCAGCGACATCCTCGCAAACCATCTGGTGGATCGTGCCGGTTCTCAGCAGATCTGGTGGCCGCCTACCCGTGACCGGGACGACATTGGCTATGACGGACGCTGGGGCGTGGTGTGCGCAAACGATCCTCGTGACCGGCGCAGCGGAATCACGTTTCCTGATTTTAAGACGGCCTTCCTGATCGACTTCGTAGCCAGCCTGCACGGGCAGTCCTGATGGCCTGAACAACCCGGCTGAGTTTGTCGATGACGGCTCCGACTTTTTCCCTCTATCTCCAGGGGGCAGGCTGCCAATAAGGGACCTGCCTCCTCTAGCGGTGCACACGGGAGTGGTGACATGAAAACGCTGCTTCGTCTGTTACTTGCCGTGCTGGTCATCGCGGCCATTGCCTTTGGTGTGTGGTATTTCGTACTGAACCGCCCGGTTGACCTGCAACCTCGTCCGGCTGGTACCGACGGGGCGCTGGCCTGGGCTTACGGGTTGGCGCTCAACCCCGCGCGCACCGCGCTGGCCCCGGATGCGGTGCTGGTCGAGGCTGAAGCATCGGACGTCCTGCCGGATGGTCGTCTCGCCGCCAACCGGGGCGAATGGCGTCTCTCCTTCAGCAGCTTCAGCGCCAATGGCCGCATCCTCATGACCATCAATTATGAGGGAACCGTAACGACCAGCGCGATCACACCGCCTGGCGTGATCCACCCTCTTGGGTCGCCACCCGGCACATTCCCCAACTCGATTGCGATCTTTAGTTCAACGCTTGGACATGGGGCTTCGGGGACGCGGACCGTGGTCAATCCGGTACGCTGCACCTATGACGGCGTGGCCGGGGCACACGTCTGGAAGATCACTTTTCGTGTCAACGACGCCAGCGAGACCCATCAGGTCCGCTGGGATAATGTGTGGTTATCCGTCAGCTGAACCCACGAAACGACCGTCCAGTTTGTGAGAAAGGATTACGTCGTGACTCCGCCCCAGAACGCCATCCGTTGGGGACTCATCATCCGTAGTTCAATCATCGCTGCGTTGATCGCGATCATCATTATTCTCGTCCTGCTGCTCCTGCTCCAGCAGAATCCATCCACGCTTCTGGATTCCGTGTGCCCGCCGACGTTAGGTCAGGTTCAGCCGCCAGCCGGTGCCAATATTGTCGAGCTGATCGTGGGCGCCATCGTCTCGGCCATTATCTGGGTCGCGATTTGCGCGGTAGTTCTGACGATCTATGGACTGATCATCTATTTTCCGCTGGCGATTATCCTGGCCCTGCTGCTGGTTGGCAGCCGGGTGCAGGACCGGCGCATCCTGCACATCGTCCTGACGGTCCTGATTTCCATTCCTGTCGCAGCAGGCCTCTTTTTTGGATTGGCGCGGCTCCTGAA
>JAIOHO010001050.1 GCA_019912905.1 Anaerolineae bacterium | reverse complement strand
CACATCCACCACGGAACCAATGTAACCCTGGAACTGCCCCGCATCCGAATAACGCGGAGTTCCTAGCGCAATGACCCAGCGGTATTCATCATCGACGTGTCGGTGCAGACGGTATTCCACCTGGAATTGACCGCGCGTCTTGCTGGCGGACAGAAATGCATCCCTGATCTCATCCCTGTCTTCGGGATGCAGGGCATCGAGCCATCCCCAACTGAGGCCCGACGCTTCCGTTTGTCCCGTAAATTCACACCATCGGCGGCTCAGAAACGTCGTCCGGCCATCCAGGTCGGTAATCCAGAGCATGGCGGGTGCGGTATCGGCCATATTCCGAAAGCGCTGTTCGCTCTCACGCAGGGCGACTTCCATCCGCTGGCGTTCGGCGATGTCCTGCTGCAGGGCGGTTTCCAGCTGCTGATGTTTCCTCAGTTCAGCATGCAGCACGATGTACAACCCCAGCGTCGTGACCAGCACGTACAGAAGCCCCTTCACTGTACTCAGAGCGGTCAGAACTGGCAGATTTCCGGCGAATACCGCGGCCAGGATCAGATCCGACAGCACGATCCACAGGGTGGCGACAAGGCCGTATGCGACGCTGACTCGAATGTCAAATCGTTGGAGGAGTGCGCGCATTGCACGTGTACCTCTGATTGAAACCTTTAACTACAGGTTATTATAGTTCAAGATGCCGCTCGTTCCGATGATGCTGCCCCAATGGAAGCCATCCAATCAATAGGACCCTGTAACCCGACGCAAACACTCGGACGATGTAGGGCAAGCGAAGCCCGATCAGGCCCGGCAGGTCCTGGCGGCGATTGAGCGGTTGAAGCCGCTGAGGAAAGGATCAGCCTGAATCGACTGATTGCGGCCAAACTCGCGACATAGGGACTGGTCGATGCCCATCGGTTAAAGTTTTTTAAGATTTGGCGCTTCCCGGCTATACTCTGAACCTGAATGATTCAGAGAGTCGGAGCCAGGTATGTCCGAAGCGCCGGTTGTCCTCGAAGTTCGCGGACTCACCAAACGTTTCCCCGGTGTCCTCGCCAACGATCATATTGATCTGAAACTTTCCAAAGGGCAGGTGCTCGGTCTGCTCGGTGAGAACGGCGCGGGAAAATCCACCCTCATGAACCTGATCTACGGGCTGTATACGCCGGATGAGGGTGAGATCCTCGTCAATGGGCAGCCGGTCCATATCCACGACCCGAACGACGCCATCGCGCTGGGCATCGGCATGGTTCACCAGCATTTCCAACTGGTGCCGGTGCTAACCGTGACCGAGAACATTATGCTCGGCAACGAATCGGTGCGCGGGCCGTTCCTCGACCGGCGGGCGGCGCGCCGCCGCATCCTCGAAATCGCCCAGCATTACGGCCTGAAGGTGGACCCGGACGCGCTGGTGGAAGATTTGCCTGTGGGCGTGCAGCAGCGGGTAGAGATCATCAAGGCGCTGTATCGCAAGGCGGACATCCTGATCCTCGACGAGCCGACTGCCGTGCTGACCCCCCAGGAGGCTGAAGGTCTGTTCGACATCATGCGGACGCTTCAGGAACGCGGCGTCAGCATCATTTTTATCACCCATAAGCTTAAGGAAGTGCTGGAAGTCTGTGATGCGATCACCGTGCTGCGCAACGGCACCGTCGCCGGGCACGCCGACCCGCAGCAGTCCACCCAGAAATCGCTGGCGTCGATGATGGTCGGACGCGAGGTCATCCTGCAAGTGGAAAAGGACGAGGCGCACCCTGGCGAACCAGTTCTCAGCATCCAGAACCTGACGGTGCTGAGCGACCGGGGTCTGGTGGCCGTGAATGACCTGTCACTGGAGGTGCGCGCGGGGGAAATCCTGGGCGTGGCCGGGGTGCAGGGCAACGGCCAGACGGAACTGGTCGAGGCCATCACCGGGCTGCGCGAGGCTGCCAGCGGGCGCATCGTCATCGTGGGGCAGAATGTCATCGGGCATTCGCCGCGCTCGATCACCGAGGCAGGCGTGGCCCATGTCCCCGAAGATCGCCAGAAAGATGGCATGGTCGCCAGCTTCCCCATCAAAGACAACCTGGTGCTGCAAACCTATTACGTCGGGCCGTTCGCCAGGGGCATTCTGGCAAACGAAGCCGCCAAAGATGACAACGCGCGCCACCTCGTCCAGCAGTACGACGTGCGCACGCCCAGCATCTACGTCAACATCGGCAGCCTGTCGGGGGGCAATCAACAGAAAACCATCGTCGCCCGCGAATTTTCACGCCCCAGCAAATTACTGGTCGTCGCCCAGCCGACGCGCGGGCTGGATGTCGGGTCGATCGAGTTTATCCACCAGCAGATCGTGCGCATGCGCGATGAAGGCACAGCCATCCTGCTGGTTTCCGCGGAACTAGATGAGATTCTATCGCTGTCGGACCGCGTGGCCGTGATGTATGCCGGGAAGATCATCGACATCGTGTCCATCGAACAGGCCGACCGCGAACATATTGGCCTGCTGATGGCGGGCGTCAGGCATCAGGAGGCCGAGTCACATGGCTGAAGGCGTAGCTCATTCCCCTGTCGAATCCCCGCTGGCCCGGGGCTGGCGGCGCATCTCGCCCCGGCTGGTGCCGCTGATGGCCGTCATCACCGCGTTTATCATTGGCGTGCCGTTTATGATCTTCACCCGTGCCAAAGGCAATGTCGCCGAAGGGCTGTACATTTCCGGCGCGGCCTACAGTGCCCTGATCGAAGGCTCGCTCGGTCTGGTGCGCGGCGATCTGGTGTCGCGCGACAATGCCGATCTGGTGTTTGCGCTGGCGGCGCAGCAGGACCTGACGGCGCGCGAACTCAACAGCCTGGGCCGCTCGGCGGCGAACCTGGCCGAAGTGGGTTCAGAAAAGGTGCGCCGCTACGCCGAGATTCTCGGAAAATACCCGCTTTCGGATGAAGAGTTCGACGCACTGGGCGAGAGCCTCACCGAGATCGCCGCTGTCGGAGCGGACACGCTGGCGGCCATGCGCCCGCTGATCGCCGATCTGAGTCAGCTTGAACGACGCGACGTGCGCACCCTGGCGGAGCCATACCGCGCTAAAGATACGCTGTCCGCGAACGAGCGCGCCGAAATCGAAGCGGCTGCGCTTTCTGCTGCCAATCTCAGCGACGAGGACCTGCTGAAGCAGATGGCGGTGGTCCACGAACAGGGCATCGCCACGCTGGAACGGCTGGCCGAACAGGTGGACGTGCTGGCGGGAATGGGACTCGACGCCAACAGCGCGGACGCCGCTACGATCGTCGAGATGGCCGCGGGTTCCACCGAAGACGCCCGCGCGCTGGCCGAGACGCTGAACCGGCTGGATGCAGCAGGCATCACGGACCCGGCCACCGCCGCCGATCAGATGACGATGGTACGGCGCATGTTCGATGCCGACCTGTTCAGCCAGGACAGCAGCGTCCACGACGCGCTTGAGAATGAATTTGAGGGGGTCATCGCCGAGAATATGGTCGTCCGCCGACCGGGTAACCGCCTGCTGGTGGCCTATGACACGACCGCGACCGCAGGCATCATCTGGCAGGATTCAGCCAACACACCGGAAAATCCCGCCGATGACCGGCCCGAGACGGTCTTTCTGCGGCTGGGCGACAGCGCGCTGCTGTTTATCGTATCCAGCCTGGAAGCGACCATCGTCCGCTCGATTCCGTTTATCATTGCTGGGCTGGCGGTGGCGCTCGGTTTTAAGGCCGGGCTGTTCAACATCGGCGCGGAGGGCCAGTTGTACGCCGGGGGCATCGTCGCGGTGTTCGTCGGCTATTCGGGCATCTTTGCCGGGTTACCGGCGCTGATTCACCTGCCGCTGGTGCTCGTATCCGGTCTGTTG
>JAIOHO010001049.1 GCA_019912905.1 Anaerolineae bacterium | reverse complement strand
GCTCTGATGACTCATAATGTAGGCAATACCGACCGAATCGTGCGGATTATTCTCGGGGTGGCACTGATCGTGGCCGTGGTTTACTTCCAGTCCTGGCTGCTGGGCATCGTCGCACTCATTCCCCTCGCCACCGCCTTGATGAAATGGTGCCCGCTGTACGCCCTGTTCCACCACAGCACACGCCCGGCCAAAACCTCTCACTGAACCAATCCACCTCTGTGTCACCCAGGAGGCTGCTGCCACACGGTAACAGCCTCTTTTATTGGGGGGATTGCAACTGGCCTGAGCGCACCGATGTATAATAAAATCGATTCGATGTTTGAGATGCAGTTTGGATAAGATACTGATGCGTCGTCGCTGGATACTCTTGTTTGTCATCATTGCCGGGATGCTAGCCGTCGATCAGGTGACGAAATGGCTGGTGGTCCATAATCTGATTCCCTACGAGACGGTGAGACCCATACCGGCTCTTGCGCCATTTTTCCAACTGACCTACATCGAGAATACCGGCTCCGCATTCGGCTTTCTGCCCCAGGCGGGCGATCTGTTTCTGATCATCGCGGTGGTCGTGGTCGCGGCCATGATCTATTTTTATCCGCGCGTCCCGGCGAACGGTCGCATCACCCGCATCGCCATCGGCCTCATCAGCGGCGGCGCGCTGGGTAATGCGCTGGACCGCCTGCAATACGGCCATGTGGTCGATTTCATCCATTATCAGGTTCCTGGGTTGATCTCCAACGTGTCCAATCTGGCGGATCATGCCATTGTGATCGGTGTGATCCTGATCTTTATCGAAAGCTGGCTGCACGACCGCCAGGCTAAGGCGGCCCACCCCGTCGCTCTGGGGGCTGACCCGCGTGATGACCGATAACGGCAATCATTGGTATCTGACGAGTTTACTGGTATACAGAGAGGCATTCACATGAAGAAATACATTCCTGCGCTCATGGTCATGCTGCTGAGTTTGATGGGATGCAGCTTCACCCTCAGCACCGGACCCACCGGTGACACCGCCAGCCAGACCACCTCCGCTCAGAGTTTCCTGCCCGAAATCGCGGGCTACACGCGCACCAATGCCGACAGCATCGGCGATGCCATCACCAGCGTGGGCGGCGGCGCATCTCTGATTTCAGGCAACCCGGCGCTGGCGGCGGCCATTGCCAAGATTGATGACATGATTCAGTGCTACCAGAATACCGGTTCCGTAGCCGCGAACATCTACACCGAGAGCAACCTCAGCAGTGTACTCCAGGGCCAGATCCCCAGCATCGGCGCGCTGGCGGTCGTCAACGAGGACCGCCTGAGCCGCAATTTCCTGAACTGCGCTCTCAGTGGGTCGTCGGCCTTCTCCGCCCAGGGTGTGAGCATCGAACCGTGCTTTGGGTCCGGCACATTCACCAAAGGCAACGAAAAGCTGGACTACGTCTATGCGGCGACCGCCCCCGGTCTGTGCCAATCCTTCCAGAGCTACTTCGACTCGATTTCATAAGGACGCACCATGCGCAGCATCACCCGGGTACTGAGCCGCATCTTTCGGGATATTTCCGAAGGGCGCAATCTCGAAAGTTATGTGGTGTCAGCCGTGGCGCTGGTGCTGGCGGTGGTCGGGCTGGTCGATGATGCCGTCAGCGACAGCATGAAACTGGCTGTCATCCTGGCGGCGCTGGCGCTGCTGGTGTTCCAGACGACCGAACCCAAAGAACAAACCCTGAGCCTGGACGACGTGCTGGAGGACCGCCAGAGCTTCGCGCCCTTCCGCGAGTTTATTCGCGGCGGGCAGGAATTATGGATCTACGGGCCTTCCGGCGGCAATGTGCTGCGCAACGACCCGGACATCAAACGTGAGGTTCTCGACCGGGGCGGGACGGTGCGCGTGCTGATGCAGAACCCCGATGCCCCCATCGTCGATCACCTGCCCGCGCACTATAACGACATCCACCCGCTGCGCGACGATATTCACGCCTCGCTGCGCACCCTGCGCAACCTGGCCGAGCGCCTCCAGACGGGTTCGCTGGCGTATGGCCTGGTCGATTACAACCCGGGCTTCAGCCTCGTCATCGTCGATCCTGACGGCGCGGAGGGGCGGTTGGTGGTGGAATATCACGGCTTTGCCACCGACCAGATCACCGACCGGATGCATATCGTTATCCGGCGGCAGCAGTCGCAGCACTGGTTCGAATACTGGGCCGCCCAGTTCGAGGCCCTGTGGCAGGAACGCCACCTGTCGGAAAACGAGGTCTGACCGGTGCGCATCCCAACTCCAGAGAATCAGCTTCGGGCGAGCTGCGGCGCGTGATGCGGGCGCGCTGGGCGTGGTGGATCGGCTGGCTATGGATCGCCGGGCTGCTCATGGGTCAGGTTCCGCTGCCCACGACGCCCCCGCGGATCAGTGCCTCGATCCTCGCGCCGCGCCTGGGCATCACCTTCATCAACTCCGCAGACGGACCCATCAAAGAGGAACGCTACCAGCGGGCCTTATTCCTGGGGGCGGGCTGGAACCGCTGGCCGCTGTACCGGGAACGGGTCGAAATCACCCCCGGTCAGTACAACTGGGCGGTTTACGATCAACTGGTGACCGCTGATCTTCAACATGGATTACAGATCAACGCGATTCTGCTCGGTCAGCCGGGCATCCCCAACCTGACCGCGCCCATCTTCAGCGACCAGACCGATACGCCCGGCCCCGGCAAGTCGATCAACCCGGCCAACCCCTGGGCGGCGTTCGTCTCCGCCGCTGTGAATCGCTACAAACCCGGCGGCACCCTCGCCCAGGAAACCGGATGGCGGTCTGGTCAGGGTATCCGCGTGTGGGAAGCCTGGAACGAACCCGACCTGCCGCTGTTCTGGAATCGAAACGTCGTCGATTATGCCCGCCTGCTCAAAGTGACCTATCTGGCGGCCCATGCCGCCGACCCGGACGCGCGGGTGATGTTCGGCGGGCTGGCTTACAGCACCGACACGGCCAATAATTTCCTGGCGCGGACGCTGTCGGTCATCGCCCAGGATTCGCTGGCCCCGCAGTTCAACTGGTACATGGATCAGGTGGCCGCGCACAGCTACACCTATGCCCGGCGCAGCGGCGAAATCGTAGCGCACGTCAAGCAGGTGCTGGCGGCGCGCGACCTGACGCGACCGATCTGGCTCAACGAAACCGGCGTCCCGGTGTGGAATGATTACCCTGGCCCAACCTGGGCAGCCAATGACCCCGGCGCACGCGTGCTGCGGGCGACCACCCAGCAGCAGGCGGCCTACATCATCCAGAGCGCGGTCTCCGCCTGGGCTGCGGGCGCGGATGTGGTGATGGTCCATCAGCTTTATGATGACTGCGGCAATCAGCCCGGCGGCACCGATTTTCCGCCGAATGATGGCAGCCTGTGCCTGAGCGGGGCGGCCTGCTGGGGCGACGCGCACGGCCTGTTCCGCAACACCGCCGACTCCGCCTGTTTCAGCCAGCATCCCCTGCCCGGCACACCACGCCCCGCCGCCGGAGCCTTTCGCCTGCTGGCCGAGATTTTCGGCAGCAGCACCTTCGAGCCGGTCGAGACGCAGTTGATCAACGAGCGCGGGGTGGTCGTCAGCTTCAATCAACCCGCCCTCCGCCAGCGCATTCATGTCGCCTGGAATCGCAGCCTGGACCCGGTGGTGCTCGATCTGCCCGCCAATGGACAGATCGCTACGCTGTACACGCTGGATGGCAGCGATTACACCCTCGTGCCGGAAGACGATCTGTACCGCATCACCCTGCCCGCCGCCACCCGCGACGATTTCCCGTTTCTGGCCCCTGGCGACGGCGCGGCGATTGGCGGTTCGCCGCTCATCATCGTCGAACAGGCCGTGCGTGATCTGACCACCAATCCGGCCCTGCCGCAGTTCGAATCCTCCGGCAGCAGCCCGCCGACTCCGCTGGGAACCGTGCCCGACGCGCCGACCGAGATCATCCGCCCGACCGTCGATCCGGCCCAGGATGCCCAGGCCCCAACCACCAGCATGATTCCGCTGCCGGTGGTCAGCCCGACGTCTTTCAGCGTGACCTGGAGCGGGCAGGACAACAGCGGCATCGTCCGCTATCTGGTCTGGGTGCGGGTGGATGGCGGCCAGTGGCAGCCCTGGCTGGAAGATACGACACTCACCCAGGCGACGTTTAGCGGCGAAAGCGGCAGGCGCTACGAATTCGCGGTCTGGGCCGTCGATCTGGCGGGCAACTGGTCCCGCAACACTGAACTCACCCCGCAGGCCGTGACCAGCGTGCAGTAAGAGATTGTACTCTTGTAGGAGTCAATAAATTATGGTTCGTAGCCAACAGAATCCGGCATTCGATCTCGATGATTTGCTTGCTCAGATCACCGAAGAAAATATTCACGCCGAAGTAGAAACAGGTGAAGGTATAGGGAATGAGGTGTGGTGATGGGCAAGTTACGTTACAGATGGTGCGTATAGACAATCTTCCCATCAATCTGCATCGAGATTTTGTTGCCGTCTAGGTGCGGAATGAGCGCGACCTGCATCGCTTCATATTCTTCTTCATTGGGATAAACATATTCACTATGCACAATTTGACACAGAGTGCCCTCCTTATCGCACTCAAACAAGGCAAACAAAGCTTTGGAGTTGTGACCTACGCCAACTTTCCAGATCGAGTCGATGTAATAGACGTGGCCTCTGATCTCGGCACGAGCAAAATGTTCAAACCGCGCAAAACCAAACCGAACGTTGACCAGCAGGCCAAACCATTTAGCGGTATGAGCGCAAAGACAAGAACTATCCTCACGTTTCTTTGCCACGCATCTTCGCTATGCAAAAGCCATACGATACTGAAAATGATGGAAATAGGAATAATGCAGAATGACAGCAGCACAGGCACCATCCGTGCCTGATGAAACAATTGAAAATCAATCACCACGCCTTCTGCTGGAAACAGGTAAGCGTCCTCGTAGTGACGAATGGCAAGATAGATAATAGCAGGTATAGCAAGAGGCAAGAGATTGTAGGTAATTCGGGCAATATGCTTGACGTAGGTCAAAGTGACTACC
>JAIOHO010001048.1 GCA_019912905.1 Anaerolineae bacterium | reverse complement strand
TGTGGGGTGATATTCAGCGCGGCGAACTGGCGCTGAATATCACCCCACACGGCCAGGTGGCAAGTGCCCCACCGCGCCGCAGTATGTCCACGCCGTCGATGATGCCTCGCTGACGATTCAGGAACGTTCGACCCTTGGCCTGGTCGGGGAAAGCGGCAGTGGCAAAACCACGCTGGCCCGCTGCATCGTCGCGCTCAATGAGGCCGACAGCGGCACCATTGCGTTGTGTGATCTGGAGATCAGCAGCACGCTCGAAGGCCGCAGCAAGGAGACGCTGCGCAACCTGCGCATGGTCTTCCAGAATCCCAACGACACCCTCAATCCCTACCAGACCGTCCGGCAGGCGCTGGAACGCCCGCTGCGCCTGTTGAGCGAACCCAAGCTGACTGACGGCGAAATCCACGAGCGGATCGCGGAACTGCTGCAAGCGGTTCGGCTGACGCCTGATTATGCAGGTCGTTATCCTGGCGAACTGAGCGGCGGCGAAAAGCAGCGCATCGCCATCGCCCGCGCTTTTGCCGCCAATCCCGCCCTGATCGTCGCCGACGAACCGACTTCCTCCCTGGATGTCTCGGTGCAGGCGGTGATTCTCAACTTGCTCAAGGACCTGCGCGCCGAAAAAGGGGCCTCCTACCTGCTCATCTCGCACGACCTAGATGTGATTGCGTATCTGGCCGACTGGATCGCAGTCATGTACCTGGGCCAGATCGTCGAGGAAGGCGCGAACGCCGATGTCTATCACGCACCCTGGCATCCCTACACGGAAGCGCTGCTGTCGGCCATTCCCATCCCCGACCCGACGCACCAGCAGGGCGCGATCCGGCTGGACGGCGACATTCCCAGCGCGCGGAATATCCCCTGTGGCTGCCGCTTTCATACCCGCTGCCCGCGCAAAATCGGGGACATCTGCGAGCAGGAGGAACCGCCCTGGCGCGACGCCGGGAACGGCCATGCCATCCGCTGCCATATCGCCGTCGCCGACCTGATCGCTTTGCAGTCGCCGTCTGCGACCCCACCGCAGGAGGCATAGGGAGAATCATGCTGCGCTTTCTGATCCGGCGAATCCTGCTGCTGGTCGTCACGATCCTCATCACCTCGGTGATTATCTTCGCCCTGACGCAGCTCTTGCCCGGTGACATCGCCCGACTGATCCTGGGGCGCGATGCAGGTCAGGCCGCGCTCGAAAACCTGCGCGAAGAATTCGGCCTGAACGATCCGGTCTATATCCAGTATCTGCATTGGCTGGGCGGCTTCCTTACCGGCGATTGGGGCCGCTCTTTCAGCAGCGGCAACCCTGCCGTGCAGCCGCTGGTGCTCAACCGGTTGGTGAATTCAACGCGATTGATGCTGATGACCATGGCGATTTCGATTCCGCTGTCGATCCTGCTGGGGGTGATCGCCGCCCTGCGCGAGAACACCTGGGTGGACAGCGCCGTATCGGTCGTGTCGCTGTCGGTCGTCGGTCTGCCGGAGTTCGTCACCGGGCTGGTGCTGATCAACACCCTGGCGCTGGGCCTGCGCTGGTTCCCGGCCACGTCGCTGGTCTCCGATGATTTTCAGTTGATCGATTGGCTGCGCGTCTTGTTTTTGCCCGCGCTGACGGCAACCTTTGTCCTGCTCGGCTACGTCAGCCGCATGACACGCGCCGGGGTGCTGGAAGAAATCCGCAAGCCTTATGTACGCACGGCGACCCTCAAGGGCCTGCCACAGTGGAAGATCATCGTTAAGCACGTGCTGCGCAATGCTCTGCTGCCGACCATCACCGTGATCGCCATCAGTATCGGCTGGCTGATCGGGGGAGTCGTGGTCATCGAAAGTGTGTTCAATTACCCCGGCCTGGGCGCACTGCTGGTGGATGCGGTCAAGCAGAAGAATCTGTTCCTCCTTCAAGCCTGCGTGATGGTCATCATCGTCATCTTCGCGGTGGCAAACCTGATCGCCGACATCCTCTATGCTGTGCTCAATCCGCGCATCCGTCTACAATAGGCAGAGAATGCCTGCGCTTTGCAGCCAAATAATCGGAATTTGAGGAGAAAATACGATGCTGACCGATATGGATACTTATTTATTCGACCTGCGCGGTTTTCTGCTGCTCAAAAATGCATTGAGCACCGAAGAAGTCGCGGCGATTAATGCCGGGATCGACCGGATGCTGCCGCTGGAGCGCGGCGAGTGGTACGGCCATGTACACGGTCATTCCTTCGGCGGCGGCGACGAAGGGCTGAACCTTCAGCAGATTTACGAAGGTGGCGAACCCTTCGAGCGCTTGATCGACCATCCCTCGTGGATCGACAAGGTCAAATATTTCGTCGGCGGCGAGGGCACTTTCGACTACAATCACGGTCCGCTGTTCATCGACGAAAACTTTGCCAACGTGCGCGGCCCCGGCCAGGCCATCGGCCTGCATTCCGGGGGTCACGAGGGCACCAAGCGCACCCAGTTCCGCTTTCACAATGGGCGCTTTCAGTGCGGCCAGATCAACATCCTCATGGCGCTGACGGACATCGGCCCCGGTGACGGCGCGACGATGGTCGTCCCCGGCAGCCATAAGGCCAACTTGCCGCACCCGGAATTCGACAAGTACCGCATGGGCAGCGAAGAACCCTCGGTCGATCATGTGACCGGGGCCATCGAGATCCACATGGCGGCGGGTGATGCCATCCTGTTTGTCGATGCCATCTCGCACGGTTCCGCCAAGCGAGTGAACCCCGGCAACCGGCGCATCATCGTCTTCCGCTATGGGCCGTCGTGGGGCAGTTCCCGGCACGGCTACAGGTCCTCGGAGGCACTGCTGAACCGCCTGACCCCGGAACGCCGCCAGATCGTTCATCCGCAGCGCAGCGCAGCCTACGATCCCGACAAGGACATTGCCCTGAAGCGCGCCGCTAATCCGCAGTAGGTTAATGTCCAGGCAACGGGGATCGGTCTATAATGGCGGTAATCGAGAGTGGAGTGAATGCCATGCCCCTGTACGATTACCGCTGCCCGCACTGCAATCACCTGTTTGAAGCGCGCCACCGGTTCGAGGAACCCGCCCCGCCC
>JAIOHO010001047.1 GCA_019912905.1 Anaerolineae bacterium | reverse complement strand
GGCCTGCCAGCAGCATTAGCGGCGGTGTCGCTGCACACCGCCATTCGCACCGGGCTGCGGCTGGGTCTCTCACCCGCCGAGGTACTCGACCTGGTGAACGACGAATTTTATGACGCTTATACTCGCACCGATCTGCTGGCGACCGCCGCCGTGCTGTCGGTTGACCCCCAGACCGGCGCGTTCGAGCAGGCCAATGCCGGGCACCCGCCGACGCTGATCGGCCAGCAGGGTCAGTGGACCCTCTTGAAGGCCACCGCGCCGCCCATCGGGGTCCTGCCGGACCTGGGCGTCGAATCTCAGGAATTTCAACTCAAACCTGGGGATCTGGTCACTGGCTACAGCGATGGCTACAGCGAAATCGAGACCGCCGCTGGCTTCTGGGGTGAGCAGGGTCTGATGCAGGCCCTGGGTCAGACTCGTGCAGATGCTGACCTGGCCGCCGAACAGATTCAGCGAGCCGCCGAAATCGCCCGCGCCGGACACGACCTGCACGATGATCAGACTCTCGTCATCATGTCCTTCCGGGCCTAGCCTCATGCCGCGCCGTGTGTGCATCGCCGCCACCCTGCAAGCGGTTTCCGAGTTTACGCCTGGCCTGGACGACCTGTTGAACTTCTTGTCGCTGGCGACACGTACAGGTCTGGTGCTGGCTGTTCAGGAGTTATGCGTCAACATCGTCGAACATGCCTACGCGGGCACACCGGGCACGATCGAAATCGAATTGGATTTGGATGCGGATCATCTGTCGATAACCGTTCACGACCGGGCGACTCAGCATTACACACCGCCGGAACGGATCGAAGCCCCTGATCCGCAGTCGCCGCCGGAAGGCAGTCTGGGCATCTTCATCATCCATCAGGTCTTTGACCGCGTGGAATATGAGCCGCTAGAGAACGGCAACCGCTGGACCTTATTCAAATGGCTGGGAGGCTGACCTGTGAACGAAAAGATTCTGGTCGTAGATGATGACAGTGCAATCCGGCGGGTGGTCGTCTTCACCTTGCAGCCGCTGGACATGGACATCATCGGCGCGCGGGATGGTCGGGAAGCCCTGGCGCTGGCCGAGCAGGAGGCGTTTAGTCTGGCGATTGTCGACATTAATCTGCCGGATATGGACGGTTTCGAGGTGGTCCGGCAGCTCAAAAGCCTGGCGCACATGCAGCAGGTGCCGATCATTATGTTTACAGCGCGGAATGATCGCGATGACGAAATGATGGCGATCCAGGCAGGGGCCGTGAACTTCCTCTACAAACCGTTCAGTACCCAGGAACTGCGTGGCCTCGTCAAGTCGTACCTGGTGGGCATGTAAACATGCGGCGGGATGGGGACGGGTCAGCTCAGGAAGGCGTTGACTGCGGCTTGTTCATCGGCAAAGGACTTAAACGCTTTATCCAACCGGGTCAATTCGATGATAATCACCACGGGCGGCTGGAGTTCGCACAGGTAGAGGTCGCCTCCGTTCTGGCGACAGCGCTTCAAACCCTTGACCAGGGTCGCCAGGCCCGACGAATCCACGAACCCAACCCCGCGCAGGTTGACCACGATGCGGCGGACTTCCGGGTGCTCTTCGAACCAGCGGGCGACCACGGTCACATTCGCGGCGTCGAAGCGTCCGCTCAACTCCAGGATTGAAATATCTCCCGTGGTATGTGATGTTAAATTCATGCCTGTCGAACTTCCTCAGCCAATCGTAATAATCCGGTTACCGATTTTGTCGGATCGCAGCAGATGTCTTCCATCCACAACCTGCACCGCGCCATCAGGACACAACACCCGGGGAGAGGCAGTCTCTCCCCGGATTAATTTATTGTACTTGAATCTAAGCCGGTAAGGAACCCGCGAGACAGTCCCACGCGCTGCCGCGATCGGTCCGCACCCAGACCGGTAAACTGAAATAATCGCAGGTTTCGGTCCGCCAGCCCGGTCCCTGCACGACTGCACCTGTCAGCAGATGTCGCCACTCCCCATCCGGCAAATAATACGTCACGGTACCGGTGGGGTCAAACACCGGGGCGACCAGCAGCGCCGGACCCAGCATGTACTGCGTATCAATGGTGCGGCAGGTGCGGTCTGCCGGGAATTCGAGCAGCATCGCCCGCAGCATCGGCCAGCCGTGCGCGTGGGCTTCCTGGGCCGCGTCCAGCAGGTAAGGCATCAGGTGTGTTTTCAGGCGATTGAAGAAGCGCAGCACGGCGACCGCCTCGTCATCGAACAGCCACGGCATGCGCACGCTGTCACTGCCATGCAGACGGCTGTGCGAAGACAGCAGCCCGAAGGCCACCCAGCGTTTGTACAGGTCCGGCGTAGCCGTGCCGATGAAGCCGCTGATGTCGTGACTCCAGAAACCGAAGCCGCTCAGTCCCAGCGACAGGCCGCCGCGCAGCGTCTCAGCCATCGACGGATAGGTCGAGGTATTATCCCCGCCCCAATGCACCGGGAATTTCTGGCCGCCGCTGGTGGCCGACCGCGCGAACAGGACCGCCTCACCGTCGCCTTTTTCGCGCACCAGCAGGTCAAACACCGTCTGGTTATACAGGTAGGTGTAATAATTGTGCATGCGCTCCGGGTCCGCACCGTTTTCGTAGCGCACTTCGGTGGGGATTTCCTCACCAAAGTCCGTTTTGAAGCAGTCCACGCCCATATCCAGCAGCGCCTTGAGCTTGCCCGCATACCAGGCCGCCGCCGCCGGTTTGGTGAAATCGACGAAGCCCATGCCCGGCTGCCAGTGATCAATCTGGAAAACATCACCCTGCGGCGTTTGCAGCAGAAATCCCTGGGCCGCGCCCTCAGCGAACAGCGGCGATGCCTCGGCAATATACGGGTTGATCCACACGCAGATCCTGATGCCTCTGGCCTTGATGCGGCTTAACATACCTGCGGGGTCCGGGAAAAAGCGCCGGTCCCACAGGAAGCTGCACCACGTCAGTTCACGCATCCAGAAACAGTCGAAATGAAACACGCTGATGGCGATACCAAGCGACTCCATACGCTCGATATTGGCGAGGATGTCCTGCTCGTTGTAGTTGGTCGTAAACGAGGTGGACAGCCATAGACCAAACGACCATTCCGGCGGCAGAGCCGGGCGTCCGCTGAGAGCAGTGTACTGCTCCAGCACATCTTTCGGGGTCGGCCCGCCAAAGAGGTAATAATCCAG
>JAIOHO010001046.1 GCA_019912905.1 Anaerolineae bacterium | reverse complement strand
CTTTGGCGCAGGTCTGGGGTTGCGCTAATATACAGTTTTGCCGCACATGCAAAGGCATGACCGACATGGGACCGATAGGACTTTACTTCGAGGACATCGAAATCGGCAGGGTGATGGAGACGCGCGGGCGCACCATCACCGAAGCCGATCTGGTGCAGTTTGCGGCCCTCACCGGGGACTATAACCCGATGCATACCAACGCCGAATACATGAAGACGCACCCGATGGGCCAGCGCGTCGCCCATGGGATGCTCACCCTGAGTTATGCCGTCGGCCAGATCTATCAGCTTGGCTTCATGGAGCGGACCGTCCTCGCCTTTCGTGGGCTGGAAATGAAGTTCAGTCTGCCGGTGTTTATCGGCGACACCCTGCACAGCGAATTGACGATCACCGAAAAAAAAGAAGCGCGCCGGTTAGGAGGCGGCACCATCGTCGCCGAAGTCAGGATCATCAATCAGGATGGCAAAACGGTGCAGTCCGGCTCGATGACGCTCATCCTGGCCTCTAAACCAGCGGAATAAGGGGTAAACCGAGGCTTGTGCCTGCTTTGTGCGGCTGCCCTCAGGCCTGGGCGAATTCGGCCACATCCAGCACGAAGATCGTCGCAGCGTGGCCCTCTGGACGGCTGTAAGGGCTGCACACCTCGCGGATCACGGCCATGGCATCCGCCAGGCGCGCATCCTCCACGCCGATCACAAACGTTGTAATCTGGCGACGGAGGAATCCGCCTACACTGCTGATTTTGGTCACGGAATAATTCCTGGCGAGAAGCTCCTGGGACAGGGGGTCAACAGCATCGTTATTAAAAATAATGGCGAGGATCAATTTTGACATGGTTTAAACCTGCTCAAAATGAACAATGTCGAGCACGAAAGACAGAAATCCGCCCACCTGAACTTCAGCAAAGCTGGTCGCAGGCAGGTTGCCAGCATAGGTATAAGGCACATAGGAGGGACGCGAGGCTGCCAGATCAGCGATCACGCTCATGGCCTGCGGCACGGATTCCTCATCCAGGCCAATCAGCAGCGTGGAGTTACCGGGCGTGATGAGACTGCCCGTGCTGCTGATACACGTGACGCCGACGTGCTGGCCGGTGAGTGCGGTCATCACTTTATCGACATCCTTATCGTCCACAATGGCTGCAATCAACTTCATCGTGACTACCCTATCACTCTCATCAAGTTGTGCATGGTGGGTGGGATTATAACGCGATTCACACCAGCGCACTGATATTTCCAGCGATCCGGTCATTTTATCGACCCAGGCGATTCTGGAAGCGGGTATTTCCAGGCTTCTTATGCGGAAACGCCCTATCATTTTGATACGGCGGTGGGCGTGGACATCTCAAAAATTGTGAGGTTCAGACAGGGAGGGAGCAGGCAGCAGAACGTTCACGCGGGATGGACGGTCTATGAGTCTGAAGCGATAGATGCCGTTGGGCCGCAGCATCGTCCCGTCGCTCACACGGCGGCCAGTTCGCCTTCCAGCGGCAGCGTGAAAATAAAGACGGACCCCGATCCGGGTTCGCTTTCCACCCAGATTTGCCCGCCGTGTGCCTCGACTGCCAGACGGCAGAAGGCCAGCCCCAGGCCGATCCCCTTGGGTGCGTCGTGATATTTCACCCGGCTGAATTTATCGAAGATCTGGCGGTGCATATTCTTGGGGATTCCGGGACCCGAATCGGCCACACTGATGCGCACGCGGTAATCGACCAGTCCGGCAGCCAGGGTAATGATGCCGCCATCGGGGGTGTACTTCACCGCATTTTCCAGCAGGTTAATCACCACCCGCTGAATCATATCCTGATCGACCCCCAAAAATGGCAGATTATCGTCGATCATAAATTGGAGATGCTGATTGGCTTCGGCTGCCAGTGGTTGGACCAGTTCAGCAGCGGTCGCCAGCAAATTATGGAGCGAGGTCTGCTTCCGATTCAGGATCGCGCGCCCTTCTTCCAGTCGTTGAATATCCAGCAGAGCCTCGATCATCCGTGAAAGCTGGCGCGTGCTGCGCATGCCCACCTGTATCAGGTTGAGGATGGTCATCTGCTCGTGATTAATCAGCAGCCGGCCAAGCGATGAAAAGCTGCTGTTGATGGTGTGCAGCGGTCCGCGCAGGTCATGATAGACCATGGCGGTCAGGTCGGCACGCAGCTGCTCCAGTTCCAACTGTGGGCTGATGTCCTGTTCCACCCATTCGATCAGATCGCGGTCGCCGAACGACAAACGCCGCGCCCGCACGACCACCGGGATTTCCCCGCCCACCGAGGTCCAGGCCGAAGTGCGAAATTCGATCTGGTGGCCGTCCTGGAGCGAGGCGAACCGGTCAGTGCCGATCGGCCCGGTTCCCATCCGGTGAATCATGTTGATCTGAAGCTGAGTCAATTTTTTGTAGTCATAATCCAGCAGGGTGCATGTCTGCCGGTTGACATCGACAATCTGGCCGTCAAGGTCGGTGAGGATGATGGGCACGATCGAATCTTTGAACAGCCACTGATAATGGGCCTGGCTAGCGCGCGTGCTGCTGAATTCGACCGCATTCCCGATCGCTGCGGAGGCGATATTGGCGATGGCATCCAGCATCTCAACGCTCTCGCCGTCGAAATAATCTACCTGCTCGTGGATGAGAATCATTACACCCAGAGTCTTGCCAGCTCTTTCCAGCGGCAGCCCGATGGCCGATCCTGTGCGTGGGATGAGCGGCGTATCCGGCAGCACCGGCCAGCGCGGGTCGGTGGTCAGGTCGCGCACGATGATGGTGCGATGTCCGTGATGCACAAAGCCGATCAACCCGCGGTTGATCAGCAGGTTCCAGAGCCGCCGCTCGGTTTCGGCGTCGCGGCTGGTGCCGAGGATGTAAGCATCCTGGACCAGATTATCCAGCCCAGAGGTAATCACACAGCCGTGTTTGGCCTGAATCGCCTCACCCGTCATCGAGAGCGCGGTCTGCAAAATGGATTTCACGTCCAGGTCCTGGTCGTGCAGTGCGCGAGCGATCCCGTACAACGATTCGAGACGTTTACTTTCGCTCATGCTCATCGGCTCATCCTCGGCGTGGAACAAGTTGATTGCCTCATTTTCCATTTTATACGGAATTCTAATCGACAAACGTAAAAAAACAGTTCACTTTTCCAGGGAAATCAACCATCTGGTAAGAGGGGATTTGGCCCCAGTGGGCAGGACCGTAAGTCCGCGACGACTCGCCTGATCGGTGTTTCCAATTTCGCTGATTGACCCTATGAGGACCGCCGATCCAGGATCGCATGGATCAAACGCTGGAAGCTGTGGCGTGGATCATCAGGATCATACGACAGGAGTTCGATGCCGCCCAGTTCAGCCGGAGGGGTCTCGACCGGCTTAAAATCCAGCGGAAGCACGGGTTTCTCGCGGTTGATAAAATAGCGATAGGCGAGGCGGACATAGCGCGACTCCAACGCCTCAGGCGAGAGGATCAGCACCATCAGCCAGCATTCATGCAGCGCCTGCTCGATGGCCGCCTGCCAGTCATCCCCACCCTGCGCCAGATATTGATCGACCCAGATTTCCATGCCCGCATCCTGAAGCGCGATCGTCAGCGGGGCGACCATGTCTTCCCAGTCCTCGCGGGCATAAGCCACGAAGATATGATCGACCAGCGCCCCGCGTTTGACCCCGGTGCCCAGGCGCGAGGTCTTGCGCCTGCGCTGAAATTGGAGTTCCTGCATTTCTTTTGTATCGCGCTTGTCATGAGTCGATTCTCTGGCGTGTTCTGCTTCGGACTCCGCTTCCCGAGCGAGACGCTGGCGGGATTCTTCGGTGTCGTAGATGTAATGCAGACGAACCGCCGTGCCCAGTTCCAGGGTATCAAAAATTTTCAGCGGCTTCGAGCCTGTCAGCCGAACGCCATTGAGTACCGTGCCGTTGGTGGACCCCATATCCTTAGCAGCATAGCCATCCGGCCCGCGAAACAACTGCAAGTGCCAGCGGCTGACTTCCGGGTCCTGAATGACGACATCGTTGGACAGGTAGCGTCCGATGGTCAGGCTCTCATGTTTGAGGGCTAAAATCCGCCGGGGGTTGGGTCCAATCTCGATGACCAGGGCATAATTCTCGCTGGTCGTGAGGTGTGTCACTCTGGCGGGGTCTGGCTCATCGTGGTCGTTTGCCGACAAGTCCGCCGCCGAGACCTCGCGCTGGTATTCCAGGGTGACCATCTCGCCTAACTCGATAAACTGGCCGCTGTGCAGCGGACGGCTGCCGGTCACGCGCTGGCCGTTGACGAACGTCCCGTTGGTCGAGTTCAGATCGTGGAGTTCATAGTCATCGGCGCTGCGAATCAACCGGCAGT
>JAIOHO010001045.1 GCA_019912905.1 Anaerolineae bacterium | reverse complement strand
CTGCCGCACGAAACACGCCGTCAAGCCGCGCTTGCCAATCGCTGGCCCCAGGCGGTATAGTGGGATTCATCTTTATCTGCGCTGGCAGGGAAATCGATGTACCGGAGTTTCACGAATCGCATCCTGGGCGGTGTGTGCGGTGGGTTAGGGGATGTCCTCCCGCTGAACCCCTGGTGGTTTCGCGTGCTGTTTGTCCTGCTGTCGGTCCTGACGTTGGGGGCATTCGCGCTGCTGTATCTGACCCTGTGGATGTTGATTCCCCAGCGGACCCTGCTGACCCGCCAGCGTGGGGGGGCCGGACTGCTGCTGCTGACTCTGATTCTCACCCTGGCAACCTTCCTGGGATGGGTCGCATCGACCTCCGGCGGTCTGCGGGGGCCGTCTGGCGAACCGCTTTACTGGCCCGGCCTGTTTCTCGTGGTGGCGGGGGTATTCTTTCTGCGGCAACTGAGAGGCTGACGGATGCGCGTGAGGCGGCGAACCAATCTGCTGTGGGGCCTGGCCCTGCTGGTGGTAGCGGGGGTATGGATTTTGAATGCCGTGCACGTGCTGCCGGAGCCGATCTTTGACCTGCTGGTACGAGCCTGGCCGGTACTGCTGGTGCTGGTTGGCCTGTCGATTCTGCTGCGCCCACGCGTGCCCCTGGGGTCTGCCCTGGCGCTGATCGTCAGCCTGGCGCTGGTCGGCGGCGTGGCGGCCTTTGCCTTTTCGACCCGGGCGACCCAGCAGCGTGAGGATTACCGCGCGCCAGTCTTCCAGACCGTGGACGCCGAGGTCACTCTGCTGCGGCTCCAGATCCGCACGCTGGCAACCGATGTGGAACTGCTGCGCCGGGTGGGGACGGATCGGGTGATTACCGGCCAATTCGTCGGCAGTAACGAGAGTCAAGTCGAAATTACCTATACACTCGATAACCGGGCGGCTGATCTGGCCGTCATCGAGCATCAGGTGAATCAGTTTCCGATGCTGGAAGATATGGGGCGCGGCACGCTGCGCCTGGAACTGCCCGCCGATCTTGCGCTGGACATCGACCTGCAAGGCGCGGATGGCGGTGTGACGCTGAACATGAGTGGGTTGGCGGTCGAACGCACCAACCTGGACCTGCGGCATGGCAATGCCCTGGTGTCCTTCCCGCTGTATGATCCCCTTTCATCCGGGCCAGACGACCTGCTCGGCACGCTGGCTGTGCGCGACGGTGACATTACGGTGTTCATCGACCCGCAGATGGCTGCACGCCTGGAATTGAACCGGAGCGGCAGCGGCATCGACCCGGTTTATGATCCGACGATCTATAATTATCTGGTTGGGGACGTGCTCGAAGCGCGCAATATCGAGACCGCAGCGATCGTCGTGCGCTATAACATCACCGCACCGCGCGGGCGCATCACGATCCGGGAACCGTTGTAGCGCCAGCGACCGCTTTTTTTGCTTTCCCGCAGTTGGCGGGGTACATTTATCCCAAGTTTATCCCAATATTTCCAAAAGTTGGGTTATCCATGCCCTGGCGCATGCATTTAAGCAACCGGGCGCTCCAGCGTCTGGACATAGTTCCAGGGACTGATTCGGCGGTGCTGGCCGCATGGACGCAGCCTGGGCGGGTATCTTACCTCGACCTGGAGACCGGCACGCTCCTGGGCGACCGGCGTTTTGCGGACCTCATCAGCCGACAGCCCGAACGCTGGCTTCTGCTCCAGCCTGATCTGGTGACGCCCAGCGGCGGCTACCTCCCCCTTCTGTCCGGTTCTGACGTGACGGTTCACGTCAGCCAGAATGCCCAACTGCGGCTCTATCATCAGGCGGGTAAGGTTTCTCTCGTCTCCGTCACACAGGAAACGGAATTCGACCCCGGTGGTACGGATTCCTTTCGGGTGGCGGCGTTGAGCCGCGCCACTGGATTGGCCGGTGCGATCACACAGGCCGGGTGCCTGCATCTTTACCGGGAGCATGGGCTGTTGGGGGTGTATGAAATCGGCCTGGGCACCTTGAACCCCGAAACACTGGTGGCGATGACCATCACCACCGACATGGATAAGATATTTGTAGCCGCTGACCGCTGCCTGCTGCACGTCGACGCGAACGGGCAGGTGATCAAGCGCCAGGAACTCCATTATCCGATCGGGGCCTTTGCCAGTTCGGGTACAGGGCGCTATCTGGCGTGCAGCGACCGCGAAACCAACGTCATCCGCGTTTATCAGGGCACGGACCTGACACCCGTGCACCAGCGGCACGCGCTGGACCTGATGGCGACGGCCACACAGGTGCAGCTGATTGCCGACCCGCCGCCTTCCATGGTCGCGCTCAACGTCCTGGCGGTGGATGATGACGGTCTGCTGGCATTCGCGCTGGCCGGGGTCATCTGTGTCACCCATTTCACTCACATGCTCGCCTTTCCGCGCCTGGAAAATCTGGTCAGCCAGGAACCTCAATAGGCTGACCGGTGTAATTCTTTTAATCGTGCCTGTACACGGATGCCCGCGTGGAACCTGACGTCATTCAACGCGCGCGGTACGGCGATGAAGCGGCCTGCCAGATCCTGGTCGATGAACACCGGGAAGTCGTGTTTCGTCTGGCTTACCTGCTCATGGGCGATGCGCATGATGCCGAAGATATTGCCCAGGAGACCTTCATCCGCGCCCTGCGCTACCTCGATCGTTATGACCCGGAGCGCCCTCTGCGCCCCTGGCTGCTGCGGATTGCCACCAACCTGGCGCGCAACCGGCGGCGGTCGCTGGGGCGATATTGGGCTGCGCTTCAGCGTCTGGCCGGGCAGACCCCCGCGCCTGAGGTTCCCACCCCGGATAACCGCTCGGCCCAGGCTGCCGAGGCCCAGGCGCTGTGGCAGGCGGTGCGCCGGTTAAACGCGGCAGAACAGGAGATCATTACCCTGCGCTATTTCATGGAACTGCCCATTTCTGAAACGGCGGAAGCACTCGGCATTCAGCCGGGCACGGTGAAATCCCGGCTGCACCGGGCGTTGAAGCGGCTGCGAGCGGTCATCGAACAGGAGTATCCCGAACTGGTGGATGTGGATCATGGATGAATTTGAGCAGCAGATCCAGCAGGTCGCCCGGCAGTTCGCTTACCCACCCACACCGGGACTCCGCATACAGCCCCCGGCGCGGCGTCGATCTTTGCGGCTGGCGTGGGCCGGGGCACTGCTAACCGTGCTGGCGGCGGTCGTGCTGATTGCTCCATTGCGGGCAGCCGTGATGGAATGGCTGCGCATCGGCGTGATTACCATCGGCATTGGCGAAGCGCCGACGCTGACCCCGGCGCTGCCAACCTTGCTGAACCTGTTTGGCGAAACCACGATGGCCGAGGCTCAGGCGGCTGCCGGATTCCCGCTGCGCCAGCCCGCCGATTTTGGCCCGCCGGACCGTGTCTACCAGCAAAGCGCGGATGGTCGCGCCTTCGTGCTGGTCTGGCTGGAGGACCCCGTGGCCCGGCGTCCGGCGATCTCGCTGTATCAGTTTGCGGCAGACAGCCCAGCCTACGGCAAGATGTTAAGTATTGCCGCGAATACGCAGGTCCACGATGCTCCAGCCATATGGACGGACGTGCCGCACCTGCTCCAATACCAGGGAATAAGCGGCGTCTTCACCCAGCGCGCCTTTCTGGTGGAGGGGCACGTCCTCATCTGGGCCGAAGCGGGCGTCACTTACCGGCTGGAATCGACCCTCACGGAGGCCGAAACGGTCGCTATTGCCGAGTCGCTGCGTTGACTGCGGGAACCCCCGTGGGCCGGATGGTGTATCTTGGTATCCACAATGTTCATCAGGAGGCGTTATGAAGTGGCGAATAGGATTGATCCTCGCGGCTGCGCTGCTGCTGGTTCCCCTCGTGATCGCCAAAGGGCCATCGGACCGAATTATTCTGACCGGACCGACGATTGCAGGCGACCTGATTTTGACCGACCCGGAAATTGTGTACCCGCTGTCGATGGGCCGGCTGGAAGATTTCATGGCCGGGCCAGTGCCGGAGCCGGAATCACCGGGAGACGTTTATTATCACCTCGAACGGCAGTACGAAATGCAGGTGGGCCAGTTCCAGACGTTCGACGGACTGCGCGTGTATCCCGAAAGCAATTTGATTTATTACGATGGCATCGTCAATGGCTCCAGCGGCTACGACCACAAATGGTTCAACGCCAGGCCGGATGCGATGGTCACACTCGATACTATCTTTGATCCGTCTGCCCAACCGTACCTTGTGCTTCTGCAAAACACCGGGGTGATTCATTTCCTCGACCCCACGACCTTGCAAGAAGCAGCGCAGCTCACCATCTTTCAGGATCTGGACCCGCTGCCGCTGCTGGATTTTGTGGATGGGCCGGATACGCAGACGTTTTATTTTGACAGCCAGCAGGCGGGTTTCACCGAACATCACCGGGTTAGCCTGGCCGATGGTTCTGCCTGCCGGGTCGATGCGCTGCCGCTGTCGGCGGCGCAGTCCAGTGGGATGTTGTGGGTCGCTGGGATGATGGCCGACGATCTGTCACGGGATATGCAGGGGACAACCCTCAAACCGATCGATATGTTTGGCGATGGCAACGTGCTGCTTTATCATCCTCTTGGTCGCAATCTGCTCTATGATTACAGCGCCGAAGATCGGGATGAAATTCCAGGCGGCATCCTGGTGATGTCTCAGGTGAACAATCGCCAGGTCGATCGCTGGCAGCCTGACATCGGGTTTGCCGAAGTCATGGCCGGAGACAACCGGCTGTATGCGCTCGAAGCGCCGCGCGGCGATACCCGTGTGGAATTGTACGCCCTCGACGGGCACAGCGGGGAGATTCTTCGTTCGCGCGCCCTCGATGACGGCGTGTGGCATCTGGGTTATGCCGTGCTCGATCTCACGACGCTTACGCAACCCAACGTGGCGACCTATGCCGATAGCTGTCGGCTCCATGCCTGGGAAATGCCCTATCTTTTCCAGTATACGACTGCGGCACTGATGCGGGCAGCCGACTCAGACGCGGGGTAAGATCGGCGTGGGAGGCGGAGGTGGCGGCGGCTGTGATACGGCCCACAGCAGCGGCCAGAGAACCATCGTCAGAAACGCGATGATCACCGCTATGGTGATGATGGCATACAGGATGCGCCAGGGTGTCCAGAAAGGCTGCGGCTCCTCATGGAAGGCGTAGTCTGGATGCTCTGGCGACTCGAAGTCGATCATGAGGTTTCGACCAGGGCACGCTGGGGGAAAACCATCTTGTCGAGAGTCTGGGTGCCGCGGGCCAGGGCGCTGCGGTTCGCCCGTTCAAAATCGTTGTGCAGGTCGCGCACCCGGTTCAACTGCGAGGCCGACGGTTCGAGGTTGAACAGCGCGATGGTGAGGGCATAGCCGCCGAGCGCCAGCACCAGCCACTGCCCGGTGTTCAGCAGCTTGCGTGCCAGGCCGCTGGGCGGGCGGCCATCCATGCCTTGCAGTGCCGACAGCACCGGCTCGATCTGGTCCATGTTCGGCTGCTGCGGCCCGCCAATCATCAGCGGCGTCGGCCAGTTTAACCGATAAATCAGATACGATGTGCAGCGCGCCTCGAAATGGTCCCGCAAAAACGACGTATGTCCAGCCTGGAAAACCTGTTCCCAGGCATTACTGTCCGGGTTGCGCTCCAGCAGACGTTCGATAATGCTGCGCTGTTCGTCAAAATGACCGTAAATGGCGTTGAACTGTGCCCGGTTGATCTTTCCCGCCGCAAATTCGTTGGCGACAGCTTCCATTTTGGTGCGCAGGATGTCCAGCGCCTGACGCGGGCTTTTCGTCATGCGGCCTGCTTCAGCCGCCGAAATTGAGATGGAATCGTCCCCCTGATCTGTCGCATTTGCGTTTGGGCTGCCATCGGGATGCTTGGGTCGAATCGGGGATCGTAGGGGACCATTGGCAGACTGCGAGACTGGCCGTTTCGAGTCGCTTGGGGAGGATTTGTCGTTCACGGGTGTGCGCTCAGATTAGCAGACCGATCAGGATAAATTCATCATACCATACAATTGAGTGCGCAAAATATGCGATATACTTACCCTGTTTATCTACCAAACAGGCGGGCAATCGGCGCTATGTTCCAACCTCAACACAGCGGTCTTTACTTCACCGATGCGCACGTCCAGCAGGCCCGCTCACAGGCTGCTAGCGAGCCGTTTCGGTCCGCCTGGGCACTGTTGCAGCAGGGGCGTCAGTTGGATCTGGTGGCGCTGGCCCAGTGGCAGGCCATGCGCTACCGCCTGGAAGGGAATGAGGACGCGGGCGTGCGCGCTGTGCGCATCCTCGAACAGGATGATCCGTCTCCGACTCCCGGTGCGACTCTGACCGAGGCCGCCGCCAACCTGATGACCTGGGCGCAGACCTTCGAAATGGTGCGCGATCACCCGGCCTTCACACGCCCGGCGGATTGGCTGCATCGTTTCGCCGGGGAAGTCGATCGACTCGGTCAGCAGGGCGACGGGCTTCAGGTGGACCGGTTATGGCTGAACGCCCTGAATATCGCCGCCAGCGTCGTGCTGGAGCAGGAAGCGCCTTTTATGCAGGCGGTCGAGGTGTTCAAACACACGATTCGCCATGATGTTCATCCAGAGGGGTATCTGCGTCTGGCCGCCCAGGGACCGCGCGGCGAAAGCCTGATGCGGATGCTGCTGTCGGCCCAGGCTCTGATCCTGACCGCCGAGATCGGCCTGCACGCGGGTGAAGATCTGTGGGCTTTTAACGAGCGCGGCGTCTCCGCGCTGACGCCGACGCCCTATCTGCTGTATTATTACTATTACCCCGAAAAATGGCGCTGGGATGCCGAATCTGAATCCGATCCGATCCCCGAAATGGACCGGTTCAGCCTGGAACCGGAGGCTGTTCAGGCCCTGTACCGGCGGCATGCCGGGTTATGGGAAATGGCGCAGCATCACGCCTGGTCGAAAGATCGCCAGGTTCTGCTCCACGAACTGCGTCCCGTGTATGACCTGTGGGGTGGCGGATTGGTTACGCTGACGCATGGCACCGGTGACGCTCAGCGCAAACGCTTTGGCTTATTCGGATAAATACCGCGTGCCTCATGTTTCACCCAATCAAATATGAAAAACTCCCTAAAATATACAGTTTTCGCATTCTCTAAGCGGATCACCAATCGTTTTTTATCCTAAAATAAACCTTGGAGGGCGAACACATGCCTGCCTTCGCAGTCGTGACGTCGGACATCATCGCGCAGCTGCAATCGATTGCTGGGGTGGAGCAGGTCAGCATCGCCCAGGCCGATCTCGCTTTGCGCGCGCGGGATCAATCCCATCATGCGGCGCATCCGGGAGACGTGGTCGTCTGGCCGCAGACCGGTCAGCAGGTGGCCGACATCCTGCGGCTCGCCAATGCATGTCGTATTCCGGTGACCCCCTGGGGGATGGGGACCTCGTTGGAAGGGAACCCCATTCCGCTGTATGGGGGCATCCTGCTCTCGCTCGAACGGATGACGCGCATCGTGGCAGTGCATGCGGACGACTTTCAGGTAACCGTGGAACCGGGCATCGGACACAAGGACCTGAATGCGGCGCTGGCGCGTCACGGTTTGTTTTTCGGGCCGGACCCAGGCGCGAATGCTTCCATCGGCGGCATGCTGGCAAACAATGCGGCGGGCATCCGCACGGTGAAATATGGTGCGAGTAAAGATAATGTGCTCCAGATGCGCGTCGCGCTGGCTGATGGCCGCCTGATCCGGGTTGGCTCACGCTCGGTCAAACAATCCGCAGGTTATGATTTGCTGCATCTGTTCGTGGGCAGTGAAGGTACGTTGGGCGTGATTACCGAGGCGACCCTGAAGCTCTACCCGATTGTGGAACATATGGGTGCGGCGCTGGCAGCTTTTGATTCGGTCGCGGATGCGGTCCAGGCAGTTGTCGCGATTCGGGGCAGCGGGTTGGACCCGGCAGCGCTGGAGTTTATGGATGCGGCGCATGCGACCATGCTGCGCGAGGCGGAAGGTGTCAACCTCAGCGATCATGCCACCCTGTTTATGGAGTTTCATACCCCCAATGCCCAGGCGTTGGAGACGGGTTTGTCGCTCGTAGGCAGCATCTGTGAGGAACTGGGCGCGGTCAGCTTTCGCGCGACGACCGACCCGGCTGAACGGCGGCGATTGTGGCACGCCCGGCACGCCAGTTATGAAATTTCCGTGCGAAAGTATCCTGACCAGCAGTTTTATCTGGGCGATGTGGCCGTGCCGATCAGCGCGTATCCCGCCCTGGTGCAGTATATCGAGCAGGTGCGCACCGATTACGGCGTGCCGCTGTACCTGATCGGTCACGCGGGCGATGGTAATATTCACGTGGAACTGCCCTACGCCACCGATGAGGAATATGCGCGCTGTGTGAAGATCAACGGGCTGATTGTGCGCCAGGCACAGGACCTGGGCGGTACCGCCACCGGCGAACATGGCGTCGGCATCGGCAAAGCCCGCCACATGCGTGATGAACATGGTGAAGCGCTGGACGTGATGTACGACATCAAGCGCCTGCTGGACCCGAACGGCATCTTGAATCCGGGCAAAATTTTTCCAGGTCATGATGAGTAGCGACGTGCGCCTTCAGGAATGGATCGACTGTCTGTGCGAAGAATATTCTGACGAGGCGGCTCAGGCGGTCGATCGTTATGACGCCGACGCGATTCCCCCACTGCTGAGAGCGCTCTGGCGGCAGGACGTTGATCCTTACGGCCATGACACGTGTGCCGAGATTCTGGCTGGAATCCTGCTGCGTACCCGGCCCGGCAGGACGGTCGATATCCTCGTGTCGCTGCTGGCCCACGAAAATGCCGATGTGCGCCGCCGAATGATCCTGACAATAGGAGAGATCCGTGCGCGGCAGACCATCCCGGT
>JAIOHO010001044.1 GCA_019912905.1 Anaerolineae bacterium | reverse complement strand
AAGGTAGCGGAGTATTCCAAAGAACGCGCCACCCTGGAAGAACTGGTGGAAACCTTCCGCAAATACAAACACCAGTCGCAGCAGTTGGAGAGCGCTCGCGCCATGCTGAACGACGAAAGCGACGCCGATATGCTGGCACTGGCGCAGGAAGAAGTGAACGAACTGGAAACCAGCACCGTCGAACTGGAAGACCAACTCAAGCGGCTGCTGGTGCCCAAAGACCCGCGCGACGACAAAAACGTCATCATGGAAATCCGCGCGGGGGCAGGCGGGGATGAAGCCGGGTTGTTCGCGGCGGATCTGTTCCGCATGTACAGCTATTATGCCGAGCGCCAGGGCTGGAAGGTGGATGTCATCGACCAGCATGAAACCGGCGTAGGCGGCTTCAAAAGCCTGGTGTTCGAGGTGCGCGGCAACGGAGCGTACAGCCGCCTGAAATACGAGAGCGGCGTGCATCGCGTCCAGCGGGTGCCGGAAACCGAGAGTCAGGGGCGCATCCACACCAGCACGGTGACTGTGGCGGTGCTGGCTGAGGTCGATGAAGTGGACGTCGCGCTCGACATGAACGATGTGCGCGTGGATGTGTACCGCAGCCAGGGTGCGGGCGGACAATCGGTTAATACCACCGACTCCGCGGTCCGCATGACCCATGTTCCCAGCGGCATCGTGGTCGAGGTGCAGGACGAGCGCAGCCAGCTTCAGAACCGCGTTCGCGCCAAGCAGATTCTGCTGGCCCGGCTGTACGACGTCGAGATGGAACGCCAGCGGCTGGAGCAGGAACAGGAACGCCGCAGTCAGGTCGGCACCGGCGAACGATCTGAGAAAATCCGCACCTACAATTACCCACAGAACCGCGTTACCGATCATCGTGTCAACGTGAGCAGCTACAATCTGCCGCGTGTGATGCAGGGCGAGATTGACGAATTTATCGACGAACTGGCGACTCGCGAGCAGGCCGACAAACTGGCAGTCCACGAATAAGGACGTTGATGTTCTGAATTCACACAAGAGCGCCGCCGCGCTCTTTTTGATTTGGAACACATGAACATTATCTGAGTAACAGCTCCGGCCTGCGAAAGCACGTTACAATGAACCCCGGCGCAGCTCAGTGTCAGGCGATGTGTCGCTGGCCGAATGTGGCCGCGTTGCTCATGAGCGCGTTGTTCGTTAAGAATTTCAAGCCGATCTTTTCAGTCAAATGAGAACCGAAACGCTATAATAGGGACAGGCAAGCCATCATCGGGAGCAGGTACATTGACGTCAGACAGTCATCCGCTCGATACAAACCAGACTATTCGGAAACTGGCCCTGGAACTGGAGGATGCCCTGCGCCGCCAGGAGGAAGTGCTGATGCTGCGCAGCATCAGCCTGGCACCGGGGTTATTGGACGCGGTGTCGGCGGTGCATGAGGACATCGGCCATATCGAAACCCATCTGGTGGACGCCATGACCACCCTCAGCCAGCTCCGCACGCTGACCGGGACCTCCGAGCAGATCAACTCTTCGCTCGATCTGGACGTGGTCCTGGCCGAAGCGATGGATCGGGTCATCACGCTGACCGGGGCGGAGCGCGGATACATCGTCCTGACCGATGCCAACCCCTTCGAAGCGGGCTGGGACGTGCGCATCGCCCGCGACCCGGAACAGAATGGTACGGCCACGCCCGTTTTTCAGGGCAGCCGCACCATCCTCAAAGAGGTGCTCGAAAGCGGGACGACGCTGCTGACGGACAATGCCTACAACGACCCGGTGCTGGGCAGCAGTGCCACGATCGCCTCGATGGTGCTGCGGTCGGTGCTGTGCGTGCCTCTCAAGCTGAAGGATCAGGTGATCGGCGCGGTCTATGTGGATAACCGGATGCGCGCCGGTCTGTTTACCCCTCAGGCCCTGACGCTGCTGACCGCCTTCGCGAATCAGGCGTCGGTCGCCATCGGCAACGCCCGCCTGTACTCGCACGTGCAGGCCAGTATCGACACCATCACCGAACTCAAGGAATTGATGGATCACATTTTTGCCTCCATCGGCAGCGGGGTAATCACCACCAATCAGGCCAGCGAAGTGGTGATCTGCAACGCCGCATCCGAACAGATTTTGTCCCGCCCGGCGGAGCACATGGTGGGCAGACCGCTGGCCGAACTGCTGCCGGATGGGGAGGTGATTCTGGCCGAGGCGCTGCAAGCGGTGCTGACCGGCGAGGCGCACCCGGTCATCGACGCGGAATGGAGCGGTTCGAACCAGGAACGCCGCTCGGTGAATATCAAACTCAGCCCCTTGAAAGATGCCGAACAGGTGACTCAGGGTGCTGCGCTGGTGCTGCATGATCTGACGCAGCAGCGCGATGATGAGGAAATGCTGCGCGTGATCCGCCGCTATCTGCCCCCGGCGATGGTCGATAATATTCAGACGATCGCGGCGCTGGCGTTGGGCGGCGAACGGCGGGAGACAACCTGTATGTTCGTCGATGTGCGCCCGCTGTCCACGTTTCCGCCGGACCTGCGCCCCCAGCAGATCATGGAGATGCTCAATCTGTACCTGTCGGCGGCCTCTGGCTGCATCCACGACGCCGGGGGGGTGATCGACAAATACATGGGCAACGAGATTATGGGGTTGTTCAATTCACAGCTCAACCCGCTCGAAGATCATGCAGCCCGTGCGCTGGAGGCAGCGCTCAACATCCGCGACCGGTTTGTGCGCCTGTACGCCGAACTCGGCCTGAACCCGGACCCGCATTACTACCGGATCGGAATCCACACCGGCGTGGCGACCCTGGGAAATGTGGGCAGCGAAATCCGCCGCGATTTCACGGCTATCGGGGATACGATCAACCTATCGAAACGGCTGGAAGAAAATGCGCGCGCCGGGCAGATTATCCTCAGCGACGACACCCGCCATGCCATCGACCGCGCGCCAGGGGGATTATTCCTGGAGGCGATCCGCCTGGCCGAGCACCAGGCCATTCAGGTCAAGGGACGCCAGCAGCGCACCCGCATTTACGAGGTGTTCAGAGCATGACGGTTCACGATACAGCCCGCATTCACGAAATTGACGACGCCCTGCAAGCGGCAGTGCGTCAGCTTGCTCATCATACCCAGGAACTGGCCGAGGCGATGACGGAGCAGCAGGGCCAGCTGCGGCGCTATGGGATGAACCTGTCGCCCGCTTCCCAGGAGGCATTGAGCACTCTCGACCAGACGGTGAATGGGCTGGCCGGGCAGAGCCAGACGATCCGCCAGGAACTGCGCCATTTGAATGCGCTGGCCGAAACCACCGCCCTGATCAACTCCATCCTCGAAACGGATGAAGTGCTCATGCGCGTCATGGACAAGGTGATCGAGATCAGCGGCGCGGAACGCGGTTTTGTCATGCTGCGCAGCCAGGAGAGCGGTGCGCTGGAATTTCGCATCGCGCGCGGGCTGGATCGGGAACAGTTAAACGAGGATCAGTTTACGGTCAGCATGACCATCGTCCAGCAGGTTGCCATCACCGGGGAGCCGACGCTGACGGATAACGCCCTTAACGATCCGCGTTTTCTGGGACAGAAAAGCGTGGTGGGTCATGCCCTGCGCAGCATCATGGCCGTGCCCCTCAAGATTCGCGATGAACTGATCGGCGTGGTCTACTGCGATAATCGGCTTTTTGCCGGGATGTTCAAACCTCAGGACCTGCGCCTGCTGGCAGATTTCGCCAATCAAGCCGCTATTGCCCTGGAAAATGCCCGGCTGTTCGAGGCGGCCCGCGCCCGGCTGGATGAGGTACGCGAAACCAGCGACCTCCTGAGTAATGTGCTCGATTCGATCGTCAGCGGTGTGATCACCATTGACCCGGATGGGATCATTCATACCTGCAATCAGGCGGCGGCAGATATTCTGGCGATAAGCGTGGACGATGCGGAGGGGGCGCGGCTCGGCGATGTGCTGCCGAGGGCGTTTGGCGATGGATTCTTTGAGCTGCTGGAGTACGTGCGGCAGACAGGCCAGCAGGAATTGATCCAGGTGGAGCCGGTGCTGGAAGATCGCGGGAAACGCGACTGGAATATGGTCATCACCCCGCTGCGCGATTACGGCGGGTCGATTCAGGGCGTCGCCATCGTGCTGGATGACCTGACCGAAGTCCGCCAGCGCGAGGATCAGCTCACCCAGGCCCGGCGCTATCTCCCGGCGGCTCTGGTCACCAACCTGCGCGTGATCGACATCGCCGGGGTGACGGGCGAGGAACGCCTGATTACGGCCATCTCGACCGATGTGCGCGGCTTCACAGCCTTCAGCGAGCTTTTGCAGCCTGAAGAACTGATGGAGATTATCAACAAGTATCTCAGCCTCGCCAGCGACGCCATCAGCTTCTACCAAGGG
>JAIOHO010000099.1 GCA_019912905.1 Anaerolineae bacterium | reverse complement strand
AGAATTTCACAATTTGACCCGGCCAACATCAGGCTTCCAACAGTTCAACCTGCGCGCCGTAGCGATCGACGCGGGTATGCTGAACGCTGCTGACGATCCCCTGTTCATCATAGACCTCTTTCATGCGCTGGGCGACCCGCGCCGCGATATGCGGCGAATTGCAGATCGCGCACAACGTCGGCCCGGCCCCGCTGATGACCAATCCACAGGCCCCGGCCTCTTTTGCGGCAATACGGACTTCCCCCAAGAAAGGCATCAGGTGCGCGCGTGCCGGTTCGACCACGCGATCCTGCTCCATCGCCGCCCCCATCGCGGCGATATCTCCCCGGTAAAGCGCATCGACCAACCGGGCGACCGCCGCCGTCTGCTCGACCATCTGGTGCAGGCTGATAGACTTCGGCAGGACAGCACGCGCCTGGGCAGTCGGCACATCCACCGCCGGGGTCACCAGCGCCAGTTCGAGATCCTCCGGCACGGGCAGGTGATAAATCTGCGTAATATCCGTACCAGTAATCAGGGTAATGCCACCGAGCAGACTCGGCCCGGCATTGTCAGCATGATAACCGCTGACTCGCGCCTCGCCTTCAAGACAGGCCGACAGGAGCGCCACTTTCGGAAGGAGCGAGCCGAACAGAGCGTTAACGGCAACCGCGGCAGCCACCCCACTGGCGGCGCTGCTGCCCAGGCCGCTGTTAAGCGGAAGACCTTTATGGAGCCGGATGATGACGCCCTGCCCTGCCCCGATCTGCTTCAGCACCGCGTTGGCCGCTACCGCTGCGGTATTCTTTTCCGGGTCAAGCGGCAACCGCCCACCATCCCCCACGATGGACTCGATCACCACACCGGGTTCAGCCCGCATCTCGACCTCGACCGTATCCCCCGCGCCCTGAACCGCCATGCCAAGGATGTCAAAGCCAACGCCGACATTAGCCACGGTCGCAGGCGCAAACGCTCTGGCAAAAGTCATGATTGATGTTATCCTAATATGTGGTATCGATACAGCACTGGAGCGCGCAATGCGGAGTATCTTACAATGCATGGATTGTGGTCGGCAATACCCGGTTGATCAGGTAGCTTATACCTGTGAAAGCTGTGGGGGGTTGCTGGATGTCATCCACGATCTCGACACCGCAAAGAAGACGGTTTCGCGCGCGCTGTTTGATGACCGTCTGGGTACGCTCGAAGCGCCCTATCGCAGCGGTGTATGGCGCTACAAGGAACTGGTAAACCCCGACATCGAAGCCGACCAGATCGTCAGCAAGCCGGAAGGCAACACCAGCCTGTATTATGTCCCTCGACTGGCACAGTGGGCCGGGCTGGAGACGCTGTACCTCAAGCATGAAGGCGAAAACCCAACCGGCTCGTTCAAGGACCGGGGCATGACCGGCGGCGTCACCCAGGCGCGCCTGCTGGGGATGGATCGTGTCGCCTGTGCCTCGACCGGCAATACGTCGGCAGCGCTGGCTGCCTATGCCGCCAGTGCGGGACTCGAAGGTATCGTGTTTTTCGAGAACAAGGAGATTGCACTCGGAAAGCTATCCCAGGCCATCGCTTATGGTGCAACCTGCATCCAGGTTTCCGCCGATTTCGACCGCAATCTGGAACTGGTCCGCGCGGTCTCGGAGGAACTTGGCATTTACGTCCTGAATTCGGTCAACCCCTTCCGCCTGGAAGGTCAGAAGACAATCATCATCGAACTCATCCAGCAGCTTCGCTGGCAGGTCCCCGATTGGATCGTGTGCCCTGGCGGGAACCTGGGCAACAGTTCGGCCTTCGGCAAGGGACTTCATGAACTGTACGAACTGGGTTTGATCGACCGCATGCCTCGGCTGGCGATCATCCAGGCTCAGGGCGCAAACCCGCTGTACCGCGCGTACCAGACCGGTTTCGACCGCTACGAAGCCATCCATGCCGAAACCATTGCATCCGCCATCAAGATCGGCAACCCCGTCAATTACCGCAAAGCCGTGCGCACCATCGAATGGACCGACGGCGTGGTCGAGCAGGTCAGCGACCAGGAGATCATGGACGCCAAAGCGATGATTGATGCCCAGGGCATCGGCTGTGAACCCGCCTCCGCCTGCTCCCTGGCCGGGACACGCAAGCTGATCGACAGCGGTGTCATCCAACCCCACGAAACCGTGGTGGGCATCCTGACCGGGCATCTGCTGAAGGACCCGGACGCTACCATTAATTATCATCGCAACACCCTCACGAATATCCGTGCGGCCTACCCGAATCTGCTGCACCAGGCGGAGCCGTCCGTTGAGGAAATCTCGCGCATTTTAATGAGCGACCCCGTGCCGACCAATGGATAAACGTGGCCGCATCCCCCAAGCAGCCTGAGAATCTCAATAATTTGTGAAGAATCCATATTTTTGCGAATTCTCATTGACGCAGAATGAAGATCATGCTACTGTATTCATGTACTGCACATGCAGACACCATCATTCAATCAATCATTTCTAGGAGCTATCATCATGCTGTACATGCCTCGTGAAGAAGGTCAGGGTCTGGTCGAATACGCGCTCATCCTCGTACTGGTCGCCGTCGTGGTGATCGTCATCCTGGCGCTGCTTGGCCCCGCCATCGGCAACATCTTCTCGAACCTGGTGAACACCCTGTAGTTCACACCGCTCTCAGAATGCAGCGGGCGACCCGACCAAGGTCGCCCGTTTTATTTTCCCTCGTGCAATCCATGCGCAGGTCCACCACTGCAATTTGCTGTGTTCAGTGTTAAACCCGCGCCAGCGCCTGATCGAGATCGCGAATCAAGTCATCCGCATCCTCAAGGCCCACAGCATAGCGCACCAGAGTATCCTTGATACCAATGGCCTCCCGTTCTTCACGGGTTTTGTCGAAGTAACTCATGATGGCCGGCGGCTCGACTAGACTCTCGCTTCCCCCCAAACTGGCGGCGATGTAGGGAATCTTCAGAGAATCGATAAATCGGATGGTCGTATCCATGTCCCCGGCCACCTCAAAGCTGATCACGCCTCCAAAGCCCTTCATCTGAGCGTTCGCAATGGCATGATCGGGATGAGACTCCAGGCCCGGATACCAGACCCGTTCGATGCGCGGGTGCTGTTCGAGAAACTCCGCGATCGCCTGCGCGGTCTGATTCTGATGCCGCACGCGGACGCCCAGCGTCTTAATGCCACGATCCAGCAGGAAGGCATTCTGAGGGTCGCTGACGCCGCCCAGGATTCCGCGCGCAGCCCGCAGGCCCGCGATCCGCTCCTTGCTGCCGACGATCACCCCGGCCAGCAGATCATTATGACCGGACAGGTACTTGGTTGCGCTATGCAGCACAAAGTCGATCCCCCAATCCAACGCGGTCTGGTTGATGGGCGTGGCAAAGGTGCTGTCGATCAGCGTGCGGACGTGGTGCTTGCGGCCCAGCTCGGCAATCCGGGTCAGGTCCGCGACGCGCAGGTACGGGTTGGTTGGACTTTCGGAAATGATGAAGCGAGTCTTTTTGGGGATGATGGCGTTGTCGAGGGCCTCATAGTCGCCCATCGGGACCACGCTGGTTTCGATTCCAAAACGCTGAAGGAAAGTCATACAGAACTGGCGGGTCCGGCGATAACAGTCATCGGTCATGATGACGTGCGCCCCGGTCGGCAGAATGGACAGCAGCACCGAGGTCACCGCGTTCATACCGGACGAATAAATGACGGCATCTTCACCATGGTCCAGGGCCGCCAATTTCTTTTCGACTGCGTTGACGGTTGGGTTGCCATACCGCCCGTATTCCTCGCGTTCACGCCCTTCCCCCCAGGTCTGCCGCTGCATGAAGTCGATGAGTTCCTGGGTATTGGCAAAGGTATAGGTCGCCGTCTGGACAATGGGCGTGTGGAGGGCATGGTACGCCTTGTGGCGCTGCGTGCCCCCATGCACTGCCTGGGTACTGCTCCCGGGTTCCACCGCCGACTCTGAATATTCAGTTCCGTCTTCAAGATTCCGTAATGCCGCCATTTCTCATGCTCCCGAAAATAAAAAAGCCCGGGATGGCCCGGGCTTATCGTTTACCAACAAAAAAGACCTCGGCATGAAGTCTTTCGTTGAGTTCGGTTGGATGCTCGCTGGTTAGCAAGCATACTGTGTCCGCTCTCATCTCCCAGAAGACCAAGATCTTCTGTCGGAGTTGGCACCTTCCCGCGCTCGGGGGTTGCCGTGGTTTCGTAGGGCCGTTCCCTCCACCACTCTGGATGATGTATGAGACATTGTTAATCTGCACGATTGGGAACACTTTAGCATATTTTGCGCGGAAAAGCAAGCATTTGAATGGCCCACAGGATTCCGAGTATACTTAATATACGTGTTATACGAGGAGTGTGCGTGCGTTGAATCCTGAACTTAATTTTACCATTATGAGCGGTGTGGACGATGGTTCGATGCTGCGGTGCAGCCCTGACCAGGGGGACGGCAAGGTTGAAAACGAAACCTGGATGATTTCCATTGGGCGGCATGACAATAATGATATTTGTCTGAACAACGACACGTTTGTGTCACGCCATCACGCGCGCATTCATCTGCAAGACCAGCATTTGTGGCTGGAAGACCGCGACAGTACCAACGGAACCTATATTGAAGTCTCACCGCACGAAGACGTGCAGGTCGTCGAAAAAACTCCACTGTCGCCTGGGCAGTTGTTCCGCGTCGGGCGGACATGGCTGCGCATCGAACCGCTCGAGTAAGCCTTATGCCAGCGATCGGACTAAAAGAAATACTGATCAGCGCCCGGCAGGAGTCACACCGGATGCGGCATTATTATATCGGGGTGGAGCATCTGTTCATCGCTCTGCTCGACATTCGCGGCGGCCTCACGCGCAGCCTGTTGGAAGAACAGGGCCTGACACCGGATTATGTCAGTGATGCGATCCGCCGCAAGATCGGCAAAGGCAGCCAGCGCCGCCTGTGGGCCGGGACTCCCTCGACCCCACGCGCCAATGTCGTCCTCGACATCGCCAATGACCTGGCACTCGAAGATGGCCGCACCGATGTCAACGAGCGCGACCTGCTGACGGCGGTGATCGAAGAAGACGAGAGTATGCCCGTTCGCACGTTAAAGGCTCTGGGCGTCGATACAGCCCAGATGCACCGCATGGCGCGCACCCGCGCGCTCGACCGAAGCATTCAGCAGCCTTATATCTCGGTCGATTTTGCGCCGGGATTTGATCAATCTGCCTTGCTGACTGACGAACACTTGCTGATTCTACGGCGCATGTTCTACGGACATGCCCGCATCCGCGTTGAACGCCAGCTCACGGGCGGTTTTACGCGCGCACTGGTACTGGTCGTCACGCCGATTCATACTGATGGTCGTGAAGACGCCGCCGTCGTGGTTAAAATCGACGACACCGATCATATCCTCGACGAAGCGCAGCGTTACGAAACCCACGTCAAAGGCATTTTGCCGCCGCTGACCGCACGCCTGGAGGATCGACCCGTCGCGCCGGAAATCTCGAATCTGGCCGGGTTGTACTATACGTTGGTCTCCAAGCCGGGTTTCCCACCGCAGGATCTGCGTGCCGCCGCACTGGAAATGGGCATCGACCGGGTGGGCACGTGGCTGCGCCAGCAGCTCTATGATCAGTTCGGGCGTACCTGGTGGCAGCAGCGCCGTCCATTCCGTTTTCAGGTCTGGACCGAATATGATTGGCTGCTCCCGCCCATCTTTACGCTGCAACACATCGAGGATGAGGACATACAGCCTACGGATCATGTACTGCGCGTGCCCGTCAACCGGGCACGGATGGATAAAATCGAGCATGGCGATACGGTCGTGCTGGAAAACTTCACCGTGCTGCGGGTTTACCCTGAACGCGGCATCATTCAATTGGCAACCGGGCGCGGCAATGAAGCAACCCGGCGTGCCTACCGAGTCGAGATTAACCAGATCGACCTGGGTGCAGCGCTGCACTATCGCGGTGAGGTCATCGAACGCATCGCCGGGCGCGTCTGGAAAACCCGGCAGGAAACGCTGACTAACGCAGCCGATATTTTGGAACCACCGTTCGACCTGCGCGCTGCCCAGTTCTATCTGGATGGACCGCAGCCGCGGACGCTGCCCAATCCACTGCTGCATTATGAGGATCTGCTGTATTACCAGGCAAATGGGTCCACCAGCAAGATTCACGGGGACCTGCATTTGGGCAATATTCTGGTCGGGCCGAATGACACCGCATTTTTGATCGACTTCGAACACGCGCGGGACGGTCACACCCTGTTCGATTGGGCTACGCTGGAAATCAGCCTTCTCAATGAACTGGTGGTGCCGATGGTGGGCAGCGAATGGTCGGATATCTACCGGATCGTGGCCGCCGTCGCTGCACTCAACAACCAGTCAGCGCTGCCCGAAGACGATCTGGAGATAGCGCAGGCCTATGCGCCGGTGATCGCAGTGCGCGAAATTGTCCACGAATCCCTGGCTCGTGCCGATCATTGGGAGGAATATTACATTGCCGTCGCTCTGAGCGCGCTGCGGGCAATGTGCTGGGAAACCCTCAGCATTGGCGGGCGGCGCTTGATGCTGCTGGTGGCAGCGCTGGCAATCCGCGAGCTTCAGGATCACAGCCCAGGCACGGGCAGCAGCACCACCACGCCGGATGACCCGACGGAGCTGCCCTCATCCTGAAACAAAATTCCCCATCCTGCGATATGACTGTGGGATGAGGAATTACCGAATGGATCGTCACATCGGATCAGGCGCTCGACTCGGACTGAAAACTGGCAGCGGAGAACTTGCCCTAAATGTGCGCCAGCACCGTCGCGGCAAATTCGTCGGTGCTGACATAGGGGCCGCCGCGCGGGGCAATATCCGCCGTGCGCGCACCCTCGGCCAGGGTCTGCTCGACGGCCTGCTCCACCGCCTGGGCTTCTGCTTCGAGCCGCAGACTGTAGCGCAGCAGCAGCGCCGCGCTGAGGATCGTGCCGGTGGGATTAGCCTTGCCCTGACCGGCAATATCAGGCGCGGAGCCATGAATCGGCTCGTACAACCCGAAGGTATCTGACCGCAGCGACGCCGACGGCAGCATCCCCAGGGAACCGGCCAGCACCGAAGCCTCATCACTGAGAATGTCGCCAAACATGTTGCCTGCCAGGATGACATCAAACGAGGCCGGGCGTGTGAGCATGTGCATCGTCGCGGCGTCTACCAGCAGATGCTCCAGTGCTACGTCACTGAAATCTTCATGGACTTCGACGACCGTCCGCCGCCAGAGGCGCATCGCCGCCAGCACATTGGCCTTGTCGATCGACGTCACCTTTTTGCGGCGACCCTGCGCCGCGCGGAAGGCGACATCGGCCACGCGCTTGACCTCATCGACACTGTAGAGCATGGTGTCGTAGGCGCGGTCACTTTCGCCCTGTTCCTGGCGCGCGCCGAAGTAAATACCCCCGGTCAGTTCCCGCACGAACAGCATATCCACGCCTTCCAGCAGTTCGCGGCGCAGCGGCGCGTGTTCTGCCAGCATGGGATAGGCTTTAACCGGGCGCAGGTTGGCGAACAGGCCAAAATGTTGGCGAATCTTGAGCAGGCCCTGCTCCGGACGGACTGCCGCGCTTGGGTTATCCCATTTCGGGCCGCCAACCGCGCCCAGCAGAATCGCGTCGCAGCCTTCCGCCGCTTTGATCGTTTCATCCGGCAGGGCCGTTCCGGTCTTGTCGATGGCGATGCCGCCCATCAGCGCTTCTTCAAACACGAAACGGTGGCCGAATCTCGACGCCACTTTTTCCAGGGCGGCAACGGATTTGGCCGTCACCTCCGGGCCAATGCCATCGCCCGGGAGCACGAGGATTTTTGCATCCATTGGAGATTATCCTTCTGAAACAGCACGTAAATTAATTAAAGGAAGAGCGAATCAGCGTCGGATGTGCGCGCTGGCCTATCCTCGTGATTCGCTCATTCAGGATTGAACCGCCTTATTCGACCAGCGCCTGACGCTCTTTGACCTGCGCTGACAGGCACAGGCCGTATTCAATGCTGTCCACCAGCGCCAGCCAACTGGCAATAATAATGTTGGTGCCTGCGCCGACGGTGCTCCAACGGTTCGGCCCGTTCTGCGTGTCGATCAGCACGCGCGTGGTCGCCGCCGTACCGTTGGCCCCATCCAGAATACGCACCTTGTAGTCGGCCGTTGGAAATCGGCCAGCGGCGGATACAGCGGCACCAGCGCCTTGCGCAGCGCCAGGTCGAGGGCATTGACTGGGCCGTTGCCCTCGGCAGCCGTGTGAATCACATCGCCGTGCAGGTCGATTTTGACCATCGCTTCAGCCACCGCACCGCGCCCCTGCCGCTCCTCGACGATGGTCGTAAAGTCGATCAACGAGAACAACGGTTTGTAACCGGGCCGCGCGCGATACAAGCGCACCGCGACCGACGCTTCCGCACCTTCGAACACGAAGCCCTGATTTTCAAGCTGCTTGATGTCTTCCAGCACCTGCACCGCTTCGGTGGTGCTGATATCCAGGCCGAGTTCTTCGGCTTTGCTGAGCAAATTGCCCCGGCCTGACAGGTCCGACACC
>JAIOHO010001043.1 GCA_019912905.1 Anaerolineae bacterium | reverse complement strand
TCGCTGGCCCTTGCGTAACGCTGACGCGACCCCTATAGTCTGAAATAGCGTCCCCTCAGGAGGTAGTGATGAGCATCAAACCCGCACTCGAAGACACGCCCATCGAGCCAGATACAATTGGAATATGGCCGCTCGGACAATCCGGCTACGCACTGAAGAATGCTTACGGCGAGATTATTTTTATCGACCCTTATCTGACCGAAATTATCTCACCGCTGAATTATGTCATGCATACCCGGCTGATTCCGCCGGTGATCGAAGCGGACTCCGGCCTGGATGTGCGCGCGGTGCTGCTGACACACGATCACCTCGATCATCTGGACCCCAACTCGGTCGTGATGCTGGCGGAACCCCCGGAAACGCAGTTTTATGGTTCTTCCGAAGTGTTTGACAAGCTGGTGCACACGCTGGATATTCCCGAATTACGGGTCAATCTCGTTGCGGTTGGCACGGATTTTGAGGTCGGGCATTACCGAGTCCACGCCGTTAAAGCAGTGCATGGCGGCGGTGCGCTGGGCTACGTGCTGGAAATCGACGGCCTGACACTGTACTTCTCTGGTGATACCGTGCTGTTCTACAGTATGCGCGAGATAGGCGCGCGTTTTTCAATCGACGTGGCATTTCTGTGCATCAATGGGCAGGCGGGCAATATGGACATTCTCGGTGCGCTGCACGCCGTCAAACTGGTCAGCCCGAAGGTCGTGGTTCCCAATCATTACGACATGTACGCCGATAACACCGACAGCCCGGAGCGATTTGCCTACCTGTTTCAACAGCGCTACCCGGAGCGCACCTGCCTGATTCTGCGGGCCGGGCAGCTGCATGTGGTTGGCTCCACTGGAAGGATTCTGTGAGAGCGCATTCGCATCTGTAAATCGCTGCCGGGTAGCGACGTTCTGTGCGCATATCCGCGTCAGGATTCGCTTAAAGCGTGAACGTTCGTAGCTGAAGTTCACAAGTCGGGCATTCGACCATGCAGGCAGCGGCATAGCCCGCAGGTGCAGGCACATCCCACAGGCTCCAGCGCTGAGGGGCAGCGAGGTCGCCTTCCACACGCAGCAGCCTGGCCGGGCTGTCAGGGGCCAGGGTGACGTCGAATGCATCCAGCGGTTGGGCGAGACCCTTGCCGATGGCCTTGATGTAAGCTTCCTTACGCGTCCAGCCGTTGAAAAAACCCTGGACCTGCTCCTCGGGCCGCAGATTCAGCAGGGCCGCGCACTCGACTTCCGAGAAATAATAGCGGGCAATCGTTTCGAGATCGTCTAACGGCCTCATGCGTTCGATGTCGATGCCGATCTGATGCCGCCGCACCAGGGCATAGATCGTATAATCACCGGAATGCGAGAAGTTGAAACGCAGTTCGTGGCCGGGCAATTCCGGTTTGCCGTGCGAATTGTGCTGAAACCGCAGGCTGGCAGGATCGCAGTTCAGATAGCGGCTCAGCAGCAGGCGAAGGATGCCGTGCGACACGATGAATACGTTTTGGAGAGGCTCAAAGCGAAAGCGGCTGGCTCGGACCTTTTCGTCGTCAGCGAGCATCGCCTGCAAGGAAGGGATGTTACTGGGCGGGATGCGTAAATCGGCCAGCCAGACATGCACCGCGTCGTCCGCCAGTGTGTCTTCGCCTATCGGATTCGGCCACGGACGCTCATTCATCGGTGTCCAGATCAAACGGCGTGTGCCGCCAGCGATAGATTTCGCAGGCTGTCGTGGTCAGGCGGAGGTCGAGGCGCAGGGTGTAGTTCGGGGCGATGAAGGATAAATCATTCGAATCCGCAGTGATCGCGTCGAGCCACACGAAATGTGAATCCAGCCGCACGCGCGCCCAGGGAATGCTGCCGAAGTCATTCATGCGGAATAAAAAATCGCCCTCGACGCGATTCTGTCGAAGGTGATTCTTTAACCACTCCAGTCGGTCACTGCCCGCCGCCTGATCCAGCCGGGCCAGCGGTTGGTCGCGGGCTGCTGTTTCAAACCAGGGGACATGCTCCAGGCCGGTCAGCCAGAGTAATTCCAGCCCCTGCGCCTGGTGCAGCACCTGCCGCAGGCGGGCGATCTGTTTTGGGTCGTATTGCTCAGCCACTTCGCGAAGAGTCTTTCGCCATTCGACCCTGGTTGAACCCGACCTAGACCAGATCCTTGAACTGCATGCCGCGCTTTTTCAGGAAGGCTCCCAGACCAATCTTGTCGATGGTCCGCAGTTCACCAGCCGTGACAGTCACGCGCACGAAACGATCCAGTTCAGGAACCCACAGCCGCTTGCTCTGATAATTCGGTTTGAATTGGCGACGTGTGGCCTTGAGCGAGTGGCTGCGATTATTGCCGAACTGCGGCGTAACCGCGGACATTTTACGTTTGCTCGCCATTTCAAGTCCTTTCCAGTCAAAAAACAAACGCGGGCACAAAGCGCGCCCGGCGTCCGTGATGGTGCCATAATATCTGATCGAAACGAGTTCCGTCAAGGCCCGACCCGCGTGAGCAGCCGTCAATCGATGCCCAGATAAGCCTTCTGAACGGTCGGGTCGCGCCGCAGGGCCTGAGCGGTGTCGCTGAGGATGATTTCACCAGTCTGAATCACGTAGCCACGATGGGCCACCTGGAGCGCAATATGCGCGTTTTGCTCGACCAGCAGGATCGTCGTGCCCTCTTTATTCACCTGTCCGATCGTGTCGAAAATAGTCTCGACGAGTACGGGTGCGAGGCCCATCGAAGGTTCATCCATCAGCAGGACGGTGGGGCGGGCCATCAGTGCGCGGGCGATCGCCAGCATCTGCTGCTCGCCGCCGCTCATCGTGCCCGCTAACTGGTGCCGGCGTTCGCCAAGGCGGGGGAACAGGGTGAAGGCATAGTCGATGTCTTTGACGATTCCGTCCGTATCGCTGCGGTGGAACGCACCCAGTTCGAGGTTTTCGGTCACGCTCAGTTTGGCGAAGACCCCGCGGCCCTCTGGGACCATCGCGATTCCGCGCGACACCAACTGATTGGCTTTGTAGGGCATGAGGTCCTCGCCGCGCAGGGTGATGCTGCCCTGACGCGGTTTCATCAGACCGCAGATCGAGCGCAGCGTGGTACTTTTTCCCGCGCCATTGCCGCCAATGAGCGTGACTATTTCACCTTCCTCGACTTTGAGCGAGATCCCCTTCAGGGCGTGGATGTTGCCATAGTATGCATGTATATTGGTGACTTCCAGCAGTGCCATGCCTGCGCCTCTTATCCTTCCACCGCTACGTTGGATGCCGCACCGCGCCCCAGGTAAGCCTCGATGACCTGAGGATTACTCTGAATATCCGCCGGACGGCCTTCGGCAATTTTCTTTCCATGATCCAGCACGGTGATATGTTCGGAGATACCCATCACCACACGCATGTCATGTTCGATCAGCACGACGGTGATGCTGAGTTCGTCGCGCAGGCGGCGAATAAAGCGGGTCGTCGTGGTGGTCTCAGATGGATTCATACCCGCCGTCGGCTCGTCCAGCAGGATCAGCTTGGGTTTACTCGCCAGGGCGCGCGCGATTTCGAGACGCCGCTGGTCGCCGTAGGCCAGGTTTTTCGCCAGGAGATCGCCTTTGCCTGCCAGCCCCACAAAGCGCAGCAGCCGGCGGCCTTCCTCTTCGGACTCGATATCTTCGCGCCGGGTGCTGGGTGTATTCAGGATCGTGCCGATCCAGGACGATTTGAGGTGCGCCTCCTGGCCGACCATGATGTTTTCGATGACCGACATGTTGTTGAAGAGGCGGATATTCTGAAAGGTGCGCGCGATACCGGCACGCGTGATCTGATCGGCGGTCTTGCCGTTCAACCGCAGGCCGTCAAAGCGCAGTTCGCCCTCATCAATCTGATAAAACCCGGTAATGCAGTTAAAGAAGGTGGTTTTGCCCGCGCCGTTCGGACCGATGATGCTGGCGATTGAATTGCGCGGGATGGTGAAATCCAGATTGTCTACCGCGATTAACCCGCCGAAGCGCTTCGTCATGCCGGTCGCGGCCAGGATATTGTCTGCCATGGGCTGGTCCTCTTTCTTAGTCACCGGCGACTACGACCGTCGCATCGCGTGGGGGTTCCGCTATTGGCTTGCTGTCGTCTTCGGTTTGATGCATCTCTCGCCGATGGATCGCAGACGGCCACAGACCTTCTGGCCGCGCCAGCATCATGACGATCAGCAGTGCGCCGTACAGCAGCAGGCGGAACTGGTCGAATTCACGCAGAATCTCGGGCAGACCGATCAGCACGAAGGCACCGATCACGATTCCGGGAATGCTGCCCATCCCGCCAATGATGATCAGGCTGAGTACATTCACCGAAACCAGCAGGCTGAAGCTGTTCGGGAAGATCGTCCCCAGCTTGCTGGCGAAGATTCCTCCGGCCAGACCGCCGGTGGCGGCACTGAGCGTGAACGCCAGCAGCTTCGCTTTGGCCGTGTTAATGCCCATTGCCGCGGCTACATCTTCGTCTTCGCGGATCGCCATCCACTGCCGCCCGGTGCGCGAATTGTTGAGCCGGGTTGAGACGAAAATGGCAAACAGGCAGGCCGCGAGAATCACATAATAGATCTGCTGTGGGTCATTCAGGATTAGCGGGAAAATTTCCGCTTGCGGAAGCAGTCGGACACCCAGGAATTCTGGCTTTGGGATGAACAGGATTCCCTGTGCGCCGCCGATGACTGGCTTCAGCCAGTCCGAAATCGCCAGCAGGCGGATAATCTCACCAAAACCAAGCGTCGCGATTGCCAGATAATCGCCGCGCATCCGCAGGACTGGCACCGCCAGGATCAGGCCGGTGAACATCGCGACGATCAGGCTGACGGGCAGTACCAGCCAGAAATTGAAGATCGCCAGGCCTGTTTTGGCGTCGATGCCAAGCGGCCCGGTCGAGGTGAGCACACCCATTACGTATGCGCCGACAGCGAAGTTGGTGACGTAACCCAGGTCAAGCAGGCCAGCCAGACCGACGGCGATATTCAGGCCCAGGCCCATGAGAATGTAGAGACCGACGCTGGTGAGGACGTCGCTGGTGGCCGTGCCGACCAACCAGGGCAGCACCAACAGGAGGAGCGCCAGCAGCGCGAAACCGCCATAGCGGAGGTTCCGCTGAGGTCCGGGGGCGGTGGGTGTGAGGCGGCTGCGAAGGACCTTTCCCTGGCTCAGCCACAAATAGTCGAGAACTGCCGCGATGACGAAAATCGCCAGCGCCGCCTCCGGCTTGAGGGCATCGCGGATAAACACAACCCGCAGCGCATCGCGGTCAAAAACCTGCTGAAGGATCTGCTGGACCAGTTCACTGAGAATGCCGATGCCGAGTACCCAGGCGACCCCAAAAATCAGCGACTGGCGCAGACGTGGAGAAATCGAGCGGATGAGTGCGCCGACCGTCCCGGCAGCAGTAAAGACAAGGAGCAGCATCAGGCCGCCCGTCAGCAGGCTTTCCTGATCGAACGTCAGGATGCGGATCAGGTCGCGCGTGACATTGACGAGGATGTCGCGCAGTTCAAGCTGGCTCGCCAGCAAAACGAGCACCAGCAGCGGCAGACTGGACATCAGGCCGACGATGGCCCCGGATACCAGCAGGCGCAGCGGATTCTGCGCGTCAGACAAGCGGCGTGTCGCCAGATACCCGGCGGTGATGCTGGCAAACACGAGCATGATCTGGCCGAGAGTCACGAAGTCACGGATGACTTCTCGTTCGCTGAACGATTCCAGCATGCCCACGACGGCCATATACAGGGTGATGATCCCTGCGAGAAGGCCCATGCGGATGATCGGTTTCCAATTTGTGGTCATGGTCGCTTCCCCCTAAGCCTTCTTCTCGGCCAAACGTTCGCCGAGGATGCCCTGAGGACGGAAGATCAGCACCAGGACCAGCATGGTAAATGCGATGACATCCTTGAGCTGATTCGCGCCGGGGATACCCAATCCAGCCAGTACCAGATTCGGGCCGATCGCTTCAATCACGCCCAGGAACAAGCCACCGAGCATCGCGCCGGGGATATTGCCGATGCCGCCCAGCACAGCCGCCGTGAACGCTTTGATACCCGGCACAAAGCCCATGAAAAAATTGACCCCCTGGGGCCGATACAATCCGTTGATCACACCTGCTGCACCGGCCAGCGCGCCGCCGATGGCAAAGGTAAACACGATGATCCGGTCGATGTCGATTCCCATGAGCGCCGAGACTTCCTTATTCTCGGATACAGCGCGCATGGCCTTGCCGAGCTTGGTGCGTTCGACCAGCCAGTACAGCCCGAGCATCAGCACCAGGGCAGCCGCAAAAACGACCATCTGACTGATGGGAATCGTCACACTGCCAACGGTGAACGAGCCGCGTAAGGCATCGACTGTAGGATACGATTTGAAACCGGACCCGTACAGGCCGCGAAAGGTGTACTGGAGGAAGAAGGATGCGCCGATGGCGGTAATGAGGGGGACAAGCCGAGGGGCATTCCGCAGCGGGCGATAGGCGATTCGCTCCAGCAGGATGGCGACACTCATCGAAACCAGAGCGGCGAAGAGGATCAGCAGCGGCACCGCCAGCAGCGGAGAACCGTTGAGGAAGCCGCTGCGGTCAAAGGCTTCGGCCAGGAAGACGGCGGTAAATGCGCCTGACATGAACACTTCGCCATGCGCGAAGTTGATCATGAGCAGGATGCCGTAGACGAGCGTGTATCCCAGGGCGATCAGGGCATAGATGCTGCCCTGGGCAAGGCCGGAAATCACCAGACTGATCCATTGATCCGCCGTGAAGCGACCAGAGGCAAGGGTATTCCATGAGCCGATGATGATCAGCGCGATAATGACCACGCGGAGGACACCAATAATAAAATCGACCCAGGAAAACTCATCGATTGTACGTTGATTCAGAACGAGTCTCATCGTTTTTTCCAGCGATTACGGAATGAGCCAGAAACGCGCGGGCGTACCTGGCTCATTTCCTTCATGATGACGATTTCAAACTGCCGTCAGCAAACAGTTACATATCCTGCCCGGGGGACCAGACGACCGGGGGCGGCCAGTTGCCTTCCAGTTCCGCTTCGGTAATCTGGAAAATTGCCAGGGCTTCGCCAGTCGCGCAGTCGCCGGTGGCGTTGCAAGTCAGGCTGCCCGTCAGACCAGCATAGTCGGCTGTGGCGGTCAGTGCGTCGCGCAGAGCCTGGCGACCGACGACGATGGTGCCATCTTCGCCAACCTCGGCTACGGATTCGATTGCGTCCAGCAGGATATTGGTGGCATCGTAGGCATGGGCGTGGTAGCCGCTCGGGGGCACGCCGCCGATTTCCTCAGCCCACTTGTCGAGGAATGCCGTGTATTCGTCACCCGTAACGGAAGGACCTGACAGGTACATGCCGACTGCGGCTTCACCGGTGGCTTCGGGGAAACTGTCTGACAGCAGGCCGTCCGCGCCCATCAGCACCGCGTCTTCCAGACCCGGGGTGTCTGCGGTCTGAGCCGCAATGAAGTCACCTTCTGGCTCGAAGACCGGGAAGTAGATGACCTCTGGGCCAGCTGCGGCCACTTCGGTCAGGATCGCGGACATATCGGTATCACCGACATTGATCGCGCCCTGGAAGACGACCTCACCACCGAGTTCAGTAAAGGTGTCGGCCATCACAGCCTGAAGACCTTCAGCATAGGGGCTGCCATCGTGGATCGTCGCCAGCTTCGTCAGACCCAGTTCGTTGAAGGCGAATTCCGCCGCGATTGCTCCCTGGAACAGGTCGTTATGGGCGGTGCGGTAGTAGCCCGGCTGCCAGACGCCGCCCGAAGCGGTGTCATCATTGGTCAGGCTGGGCGCGGTGTTGGAGGGCGAAATCATGACCATACCCGCAGTGCTGATGATGGGCAGGGCAGCTGTTGCGGAGCTGGAGCAGTTGGTGCCGACCACGCCGAGCAGCTGATCATTGGCCGCGAGTTTCTGGGCCGCGGTCTGACCACCTTCTGCGCTGCACAGCGAGTCCTCGCCGATCAGTTCGATGTCATGGTCGAGCAGCATGCTGTCGCGATCACTGACGGCGATTTCGATACCGCCGAGAGAATCTTCGCCGAGGAACGAAGTGCCGCCCGAGAGTGTCAGCATGTAGCCGATCACAATCGGATCATCGGGGGCAATCTCGACGCAGCCAATTTCGTCCGTGCACTCCATCTGAGCACCCTGAACGCCGGTGGCGATCGCAAACAGCGACAAAATCAATAACAGAGGTAGTATTCGCTTCATGTTCTTTCTCCTGAGCAGTTTTGTAGGACATCGTAATTGATTTTGATCGGTTGGGCCTGGACTTGAAGGCAAGGCGAGCCGTCTATCCCCAAGCCAGATCAATTGGGGCAACATTTTAACGCTGATTCATTCTTTTACAAAATTGCATATGCACAGGATGTAAATCGGTTTGATTGTCGATTGTAGACATTGCGCCGCCAGTGGTGTTTCCTGAGATTCATGCGATAGTAATATAAAGTGCCATCTATCGAGCGGCTGGATGGTTCGCCAGAAACCGGGTGGAATCACTTCCAGGGAGAGAAAGTGACATGCGTATGAAAGTGGGTATTCTCACCGATGATCTGTCTGGCGGGATGAATATCGGCGTCGAGTTCTCCGCTGCGGGCATGGAGACCCTGCTGGTGCAGGCCGGTGTAGTCCGCGATGCGGAGGTGTTGATCGTCAATACCGAGACACGCAACCGAGCGCCAGACGTGGCATACCAGACTGTGCGCGAGGCAGCTCGGACTCTGCGGCAGATGGCCCCGGAAATCGTCGTCAAAAAGATCGACTCGCTGCTGCGCGGGGCGATTGGGCAGGAAGTGACGGCTGTTCGCGAGGTGTTCGGTTTCGAACGCTGCCTGCTGGTGGCTGCCTCGCCGAAGATCGGTCGCAAGACGGTAGGTGGGTATCATCATGTAGACAGCTATTTGTTAGAGATGGTGCTGCCCCAGGTCGATCCGTCCAGCCCAATCGAGGGATCGAATATCCTGACGATTGTGGGAAAACAAACCGATCTCCCGATCGAGTTGATCGGATTGGACACTATTTACGAGGGTGCTGCCGCGATTCGGACCCGCATTCAGCAGTCGAAGGCGGGGGTCCTGGTGGCAGACTGTGCGGAGCAGGCGGACCTGAATCGTGTCGTCGAGGCGGCTTACCGCGCAGGCATTCGGTTTTTTGCCGGGACGTATGGGATGGGCGAGGCGCTCAGCCGTCTTTATGAACAGCCAGGCCGCCCCACTTTGTTTCTGATTGGCACCCTCAGCGCGGTGGCTCACCAGCAGGTGCAGGCTCTCAAGGACGCGTTTGCATGTGCGCATATTCAGGTCGCCTACGATGAAACCTTTCTGGATCGATCGGCTGCGGATTATGCGCTACCGTATCGCGCAGCTTTAACGGATGCCCTTGCCATGTACCCGCATGTCATTCTTCAGGTATCGACGCTGCCGGATCAGGCGGAACAATTATGGTACGAGGCTATGCTGCGGGGAATCGACCGGGCAGAGATCGCGGCGCGGATCGACGCACTCGTGCGGGCCGTGCTGACACCCATGCCAGTTGGCCTCGGCGGATTCGTGGCGACCGGCGGAACCACCGCATTCAGCCTGTTTGGACTTCTGGGTGCCGATGGGCTGCGGCTGGAAACCAGAGAGATTCTGCCGGGCACACCCGGCGCGCGGATCGTCGGCGGACCACACGATGGGCTGCCCTTCATCGCCAAGCCCGGCTCACAGGGGGCCGACGATGCGCTGGTGCGACTGGCGCGCTACGTCCAGGAGATTAACCACGCCCACCGGCTCTAAACGGGGCAGACTCGCATGTGGATGCCATGCCGGGGCCGCAGAGTCAGCAGCGGGTCCAGTTCGACCGGATGATCCGATACCAGCTCCAGGTGATAACGCTGATGGATGACTGCGAGGCTCAACTGCATCGCCAGCAGCGCGAATGAATTGCCAATACAAAAGCGCGGCCCGCTGCCAAACGGCAGATACACATGGCGCGGCAGCAACCGTTCCGCATTTCCGGCAAACCGCTCAGGTCGGAATTCGTCGGGGTGATCGAAATAGCGCGGGTCGCGCTGGATGGTGAAGGGTACGCCGAATAAGAGGCTGCCTTTGCGGACGGCATAGCCGCCAATCTGTGTATCCTGAATAGTCTCTCGCGGCAGCGCCCAGGCAGGTGGGAAAAGCCGCAGCGCCTCTTTCACGATCATCGCCGTATAGGGCAGCATCCTGAGGTCATCGGCAGTGGGTGGACGGCTGCCCAGGACCTGTTCGAGTTCGCCCCGGAGTTGGGCTGCGACGTCCTGATGCTGGGCGACGAGATACCACATCCAGCCGATGGCGTTGGCCGTGGATTCATGCCCGGCCAGCAGCACGGTCATCACCTCGTCTCTTATCTGCGCGTCGGTCAGCGGAACCCCTTCCTCTGTAATCGCAGTCAACAGCATCGCCAGCAGATGATCCCCGTCCGCCTGGTTCGCGCGGCCCGCTCGAATGATCCGCATCACTACATCATCGAGAAGTCGAATTGCCTGCTGTTTGGAACGGTGCTGGGGCAGGGGTACCCAGGTTGGAATCTCCAGCGGGTCCTGGCCCTGTCCATAGGAAATGCGCTGGAGGATTTTGACGGCTTCGGCAATGTCGTCCCCGTTTTCCGTGATTTCGCTGTCGAACAGTGCGCGCGTCACCATGCGCAGTGTAATCTTCATGAACTCATGATCCACATCGTAGACGCTGCCCGGCTGCCAGGTGTCGATGTGCTGGAGAATGCAGCCCACCATGACGCGGCTGTAATGAGCGAGGTAGCGATGATGGAAGGCGGGCTGAATGATGCGCCGCTGCTGCTGCCAGTAATCCCCGTGGCTGACGAGCAGGCCGTTGCCGAGGAACTCTGCAATCGGACGACTCAGACTGCGGGGCTTGTGCATGATGTCGGCCTGCCGGACGAGCATTTCGTGCAGCAGGTCGGGATGATTCAACAGGTAAACCCGATAGTGTCCCAGACCGATGTGGACCATGTCCCCATAGGTGCGGGCGAGGGCCGACATGGTTCTAATCGGATTCTGGCGAAGCTGATGAAGGGCGGCGATGGAAGCCAGCCCGGTTGGGCCGGGAGGGTTGCTGCCTTGAAAGGTCGTTGAGGTCGTCATGCTGCCGTTTCTGGGTCTGTAATTAAGAGGTTTCAAGGATAGCCCGGACTCGCTGCGCATCATAGTCGGCTTCGAGCTGTGTGAATTGGCCCAGGGCGCGCCGGAGGTAATCTGCCTGAGATTGGTTACGCCGCCCTATTTCAAACAACAGGAGTGCCTCATCGTAAGGCATCCGCAGCGTCCGAGCGGCAGCCAATCCGGTTTCCCAAGTGTGACGGGCTTTCTGGGGATGGCCTTCAAGTTGTTCGAGCAAGCCCTGGCTGCGCGCGGCCCGTGGCTGGCCGATCGGAAAGGTTCTGGCGAACTGCCGCAGGATTTTTACAGCGGCCCGCGCCCGCCGCTCGAACTCGCCTGCGGCATACCCCGGACTCTGCGCGCCGCTTTCCCAGAGGGCCAGGTAGATTTCGGCGACGGCTGCATAGTGCTGGAGCAGCCAACTGGAGGTGGGCGGCGACTGGGTGATGAGGTCGAAGGCAGTGGCGGCGGCAGTCAGCGCCTGCTCGGTCCTGCCCTGATAGAAAGCGGTCAGTGCCATAAGCGCGCTGGATCGAATCTCGGAATCGCGCCCGAATTTTTCGATTGGCACGGCATGGGCCTCGTTGAGAAATACCTCTGCTTCGTCAAACCGTCCGGCAGGCAGCAGATTTTCGGCCTGACCCAGCATGCCCCACAGATAGGTTTGCGTATTGCCGCTGTGCCGTGACGAATGATACACCTCTGTGAAGATGGTAATCGCATCCTTAAACCGGCCCTCAAAGGCGTTGACCAGGGCCAGCACGCCGGTGACCGATTCCCATAGACGCCGGTCCCCAATCTGGTCCGCAACGGCGGTCGAACGCTCGATATAGCGGCGTGCCGTATCCCACTGGCCGAGGCCCAGATAATACAGGCTGATCACGGAGGAAACCTGCCCGATGATATACGTATCGCTCAGCGACTCGGCAACTGCGATCCCGCGTTTTTCGTAGGTGCGCGCCATCGAATGCAGAGGAACCAGGCCAGCCACGAGGCACATATTTACATAAGCCTCGGCCAGCTCTGGGGAGGGAGCGATGCGTTCGGACAGGTTGAGCTGCTGGAGGGTCACATACAACGTCAGGTTGGCTTCATTCTGGAAGAAATAAGCCTGCCCGAGCAGCTTGTAGGCCCGCACCATTTCGAGGATCTCATCCTGATTATGACGTACCTGGGCAGGCGCGCGCAGTCGGTGGCCGATTTGTGCCGCGATTTGTTTTGACAATGCCAATCCCAGGTTGGAACCACTATCCGGTATGGGCTGGTTGTGGAGCCTCAGCGCGTCTTCCACGTGCTCGCGCAGGGCGGCCAGATTACCCAGCCCCCAGTAAGCCTGACCAATCTGCCGCAGCCAGCGGGCACGCCGGGCAGGAGTGACCGTGACCTGCGACTCGGCGGCAAGTCTCAGTGCGTCCTGTATGAAGGTGAGCGCTTCCTGATTGGCGAAATTCTTGAGCGCCTGCTCGCCCGCTTTTTCAAGATATTCCAGGGCCTTGGGGACGATTCGCGCCTGGCTCCAATGATGGGCCAGACGTGCATAGTAGGTCGGCAGGCTGTCCTGATAAATGGCTTCGATGGCTTCAGCCACCTGACGATGAAGGCTTTCGCGCTTCTCGGTGGTCAGATCATTCAGGAGCGCTTCACGGAAGCTGTCATGCGTGAAGCGCCAGCGGTCATCCTGCACTTCGAGTACTGCGGCATCCGCGCAGGACGAGAGCCAGGGGGTTACAACCAGGTTGGCGTCCAGCGCAGTGAGCAGGGCGAGGTCGATCTGGCGGCCAATCACAGCCGCCATCTGGAGCAGGGGAAAAGCTTCGGCGGAGATGCGATCCAGCCGCCGCTTGATAAACTTGTGCATGCCGCCAACAAAAACCGAGTCGGGCAGCGATGCTGCGCCGACGAGGTCGAGGTCACCGGCTTCTTCCGCCAGGGTGCGGACCACTTCGACGATGAACAGCACATTGCCTTCGGTTTCGCGCCGCAGCAGGTCGATGACTTCACGGCGGCGGCCAGCCTCACCCAACATCGACTCGCTCAGCTTCTGGATGCTTTCTTCGCCCAGTCGCTGGAGCTTGACCGATCGGGCAGAAGGTAAGAGATCAGGAATCCCAGCCGCTTCGTCATCGCGGTAATTGCCGACGATCAGCAGCGGCAGTCCGTTCATACGGCTGATGCGGTCCAACATCAGCAGGCTTTCGCTGCCGGCCCAATGGAGATCCTCCAGAAACAGGGCCAGCGGCTGGTGCTGGCGTCGGAGGAGCATTTCCACCGTGCTGATGAGCCTGTCCTGGGCAGCCTGGGGTTCGAGTTCCGGCGCATCGTGAACGGGTCGGTCGAGCAGACGGCTGATGTCAGGGATCAGCGGTTTGAGGACTGCTGCTTCCACTTCGCTCAGGTCCGGCTCAAGGACCAGCCGCCGCAGCGGTTCGCGCCAGATCTGGTAGGGGGTGCCGCCGTCGCTGACGGCGTTCCCGCGAACGGCCAGCATCCCCTGAACAAGGGCCTGAGTCCGCAGCTCGTCCATCAGGCGCGACTTGCCCACGCCGCTTTCGCCTGCAATCAGCCATGTGCTGCTGTGACCTTCCTGCGCGGTCTGAAGCGCTTCGGTCAGGAGAGTCATTTCGCGCTCCCGCCCGACGAAACGGGCCGCCTGGAGGAAACTCTCGCGGATGGTATCCGTTTCGTACTTTAACTGCTGATTGGTGGCTTCGGCGTAGATGCGGATCAACTCGCGCGCGTCGTTGAAACGCTCGCTGGGGTCTTTGGACAGCAGCCGCGTCAGAACGTTTTCGAGCAGCGGGTCGAGGCCCAGCGATGCGACATCCGGGGAGGTGCTCATAATGTCGTGAAGCAGCTTGCTCACGTCGTCGAATTCAAAGGGATAAGTTTCGGCAAATAATTCATAGGCGATGATTCCGACCGCATACAGATCGGACGCGACACTGGCAGGCTGTCCCTGAAGCACCTCCGGGGCCATGTATGCCAGGGTCCCGGCGACGACATCGTCACTGGCCTTTAAATATTCCTGGGCAATCGCCAGACCAAAATCGAGGACCTTGACCTGCCCATTGAGGACCATGACATTGTCGGGCTTCAGATCGCGATGGACGATTCCCCGCCGGTGCAGATAGGCGAGGGCCTGGAGGACCTGGATGAGGAGCTGAACCTGTTGATCTTCCGACTGCAAGGCTCCAGCTTCGAGAATATCCTGGGCATCTTCCAGCAGTTCCATCGTGAAGTAAGGTCGCACCTGCTCATCAAAGCCATAATCCAGCACGCTGATGATGTGCGGGTGCCGCAGCGAAGCCAGCGTCTTAAATTCGCGCGCCAGAGCTACTTCGACATTCAGGCTGGTCGCGCGGGTCGCAAATTGAAGGTTCTCTTTTTCAAGGGTCACGAGTTTAAGGGCAACGCGCTGGCTGGTCAGGCGATCGTAGGCGCGATAAACCGTGCCCATACCACCCTGGCCGAGTTTTGTTTCCAGGATGTAGCGCCTGCCTATGGTTTGCGCGGGGGTGTGAATCTCAGCCATACCAGCCTTCTCGACGGGCGTGAATGCCACAAATATATCTTGCTCAGACTATTTGAGGGTCGTGTATCCACATGATGATAAACCCAATGTAGTGGATATAGACAATTTTTGCAATTTGCAGGGTGGCTGACCGCGCGTGGCAGGGTGTTTCACGAGGCGAAAAGGGGGTGGGTGCTGAAGTATTCGTGTAGTCAGTAACAACCTGAAGAAGCCGGAATAAAAAACAGGGCCTGCCACTGGCGGCGAGAGGCCCTGTTGCAATTGATGATGATAGGTGGCTCAGGCGGCAATCCGGCGCGGCATCTCGATCGGCTGCGGACGCTGGCGAGCGGCATATTCGCGGCGATAGCGGTCCCACAGAAGGGGAAGCTGGCCGTTCAGTTCATGGAGCCGCCGGGTCTGCTCTGCGGTCAGACTCTGCCTGGCTGCCTGACGGTAAAGCATGTGGCGCTCGTTTGCCATATTGTGAATTTGATTCATCGTTTCTTCGTACATCACAGCACCTCAAACGATTTCGGGATTGTCTGCTTCTGTCTAAATAGACGCTGGATTCCCCCCTGAATTTACGCACATCTGTATCATAATTTTGTTAGAAGGCGTCGAGGGGCAAGGAGGGCTGCACAAGCCGGGATGATTTTCTTTGAATCAGGTGGATGTTGAGAAGATTAAGTCCGCCGCGCCGAGCAGGGCCGCATCGGTACCCCGTGTACCGGATCGTGCCGGTACGGTGAGAACCTGCCGCATAGCTGGCCCGAAGACGCCCAGTGCGCCTGCAATGCCGCCCAAGACGAGCACGGCATCCGCCTGAAATGCTGTGACATAGGGCTGAAGGAAATCTCCCAGATCGATGCCGAACCGCGCGAACATTTCCTGGAGGCGCGCATCACCCGTCCGAGCCTGCTCCGCTGCCGTCTTCAGATCGCAGTCGCGCTCACCCACCGCGTCGAGACGGGCCTGCAAGCCGCGAATGGAAAACAGATCATCCGCTCGCATGCCGCGCCATATTTCCGAATAGAGCCAGCCGTTCGGCGGGATTCCGCTCCCCTCCGTCTGTGGAATATGATCCACGACAAAGGCGGACCCTAAGCCTGTGCCCAGAGTCACGCCGATAATGCGATGGTCACGCTGGCCTGCGCCATAACGACACTCGCCGATAATGGCGGCTTCGGCATCGTTACGAAACCGCAGCGGACAGTTACCCATATCGACGCGGCTCAGGAGTCCTGCTTTAACATCGACCCCGTAAAGTGCTTCATATTTAGCCTGTCCGCTAATTCGGCTGACGCCGGTATTGTAGTCGAAGGGGCCAGGGAAGCCGAGCGCGACCCCGGCAAGCTGGTCGAGGCCAATCTGCGCAATATGCCGGTGAATGACGCTGGCGAATGTGTCCAGAATCTCATCCGCATGGCCCGCGCTGTGAACCGCCGTCAGTATGGGCGCGAACGGAAGATGCCCGTCGGCGGTGACGAGTCCACTTTTGACCGACGAACCGCCGACATCCAGCGCAACTGCCTGTTTGATCGCGTGCATATCCGCCTCGGAGGTGGGTCCTAATCGAAGATGACGCCCTCGTGTGTAAACGGCGTCATCTCCATACGAAGCTGCGTGTGCCGGTTGAAATAGGTCAGGCGGGCGCGCGCCACAATGAAGTCGTAGACCTTACCTGGGTTGATTTCGGTCTGATCGCCTGCGGGCAGTGTCGAGATTGCTTCGACCCGCCCGGAGAGGCTGTCGATATGGCCGTACAGCACCCGCCGGACGCCCAGATATTCGACCCGACTGACTCGAAAGGGTATGGTGAGGGTGTCAACCTCCTCCTGGGCATGGGACGCAGGGATAAAATCTTCGGGATGGAATCCCAGGATGCAGCTGTCTTTCTCGACCAGGTTCATGGGTGGCGAGCCGAGAAAAGTGGCGACGAACGTATCCGCAGGGCGATGGTAGAGTTCCTGCGCGGTGCCGATCTGACGGATGCGGCCATCGGCCATGACCGCAATGCGATCGCCCATGCTCATGGCGTCCACCTGATCATGGGTGACAAAAATGGTGGTGACGCCGAGCTTGCGCTGAAACTGCTTGAGTTCGGCCCGGGCGATCCCACGCAGGGCGACATCAAGGTTGGACAGCGGTTCGTCCAGCAAAAAGGCATCCGGTTCGCGCACGATGGCCCGAGCCAGGGCTACCCGCTGACGTTCTCCGCCTGAAAGCTGACTGGGTTTGCGTTCCAGAAAACGTTCGATGTTGAACAGTTCGGCAGCGTGTACGACCTTCTGATCGATTTCAGATGGGGAGAGATGCTCGGTGCGCAGTGGGAAGGCTATGTTTTTGCGCACGGTCATGTGCGGGTACAGGGCATAGCTCTGAAACACCATCGAAATGCGGCGCTGGTTGGGCGGCAGGTTGTTGACAATGCGATCTCCGATGCGGATCAGGCCTTCGTCGGGGTTATCCAACCCCGCGATCATGCGCAGCAGCGTGGTCTTGCCGCAGCCC
>JAIOHO010001042.1 GCA_019912905.1 Anaerolineae bacterium | reverse complement strand
CAGGATGAGCGCCGGTCCAGCAGCACCCGCAGCAATCCCGGTCAGCACAAAGATGCCTGCGCCAATCATCGCGCCGACACCAATCATCGTGATGTCAAATAGACCCAGATTACGAACAAGGCCCACATTATGAGAAGAATCGGTAGTCACTTGCATGACCCACAAGACCTTTACTATCTATCCATACCCATGGAGGTTTGAAGGCACCCAACTATTGGTTCCCGTCTCACGACGATCACCAATACCGACAGAAATCGGGGACAGTCCGTTTTTTTCTGGATGAGCCTAACTAACTGCTTTCCCAAGCACCGAACCGTCACGACACCAGGAGTCACGGCATGATCGGCGACTCCCGGAGACCATCCTGATCACGCGTGTCGAATCATATCACCAGCCGCAGCAGGTCCTCGACATGCGCCGTCGCCAGGCATTCGACCGTATCCGCCGCACCGTAGTAAATTTTGACCTCGCCGTCGTTTTCGAGAATCATGCCGCCGGGGAAAATCACATTAGTGCGGAAGCCCTCGTCGCGTTCGTAAGGTGCATCCGGGGCCATCAGCGGTTCGGCATAACGCCCGATCACCCGCGCCGGATTCTCCAGGTCGAGCAGCATCAGCCCAACGGTGTAGCGCTTTTGCCATTGATCTTCCCAGCCGTTCTTGCCGCGCGCCGGGTCGGTATCGACTGCGTGGAACAGCGTCAGCCAGCCCTTCGGCGTGCGGATCGGCGGCGCACCCGGGCCGAGCTTGGTGTTGGCAAAGTTCACGTCCTCGACGGCCAGCACCAGTTGATTGTTACCCCAGTATTTCAGATCCGGCGAGTCGCTGATCCAGATGTCGAAACGCTCCTGACCGCCCCGGCTGTAGACCGGGAATGGGCGTTCCAGGCGCACATATTTTCCGCCGATTTTTTCTGGAAACAACACGGCATTACGATTATCGGGGGCCGACACGGTCATGATGTCCCAGTGCGCGAAATTATCCGTCAGGGCGATGCCCACCCGCACGCCATGAAATGTATCCAGCGCGAAGCACATCGCTACGCGGCCCTCAATGACCGTCAGACGCGGGTCATAGGCACGCTGCACCGCGCGGATCGGCCAGTCAATCTGGAAAATTGGCTCCGGCTCGACCGTCCAGCGCACCCCGTCGTCGCTGGTCGCCAGGCCCAGGTTGGTGCCGTGCAGTTCATGCTTTTCGAGGGAGCCGTAGTCGTTGCGAAAGACCATCACATAGCGGCCCTGATACTTGGTCACCCCGGCGTTGAAGATCAGAGCGGCATTGTAGGGCACGTCTTTTGCGGACAAGATCGGGTTGTCTGGGTGGCGGATGACCGCCGAGTTCGAGTGCAGTTCGCCGATCAGCGGCATGTGCATTATCCTTCTGGATTCGAGGTAGGCGGCGAAGAGGCGGACTCAGGCGGCTGCATCCCGGTCACTTCCAGCGTAAATTCGTCAGCGGAAAAACTGATCTGGCGTTCGGCGCTGCCCTGCTGCCGCTCCTTGATCACGCGCACCGTCCAGGCAAACACCCCAGGACGCTGCGGCAAAAACCAGTCGGTGACATTCAGCACGTTCGACTGTGACAGAGATACCCGCTGGAGGACCCCGCCGGGACGCGCGACCAGCACTTCGAAGTATTCCCCCGGCTGCAAGTTACGATGCCATACCCACGCCAGCCGCACGCCCTCGCTGACATCCAGGCTGGCCCCCTCCACAGGGTCCAGCAGCTTGGGCGCGGCGTCCAGCACCTCACCCTGAGGGGTGGGCGTGTCTTGCGCCAGATTTGGCAGCGCGCTATCCGGCGGATCGGCCTGCGAGTCCGGCGGCGGACTGGTGTCTTCCGCCAGCGCACAACCTGCCAGCAGCACGATCAGGAGCAGCGTGAGGGTTCGCATCTCGTGGTTTCCTGAGGTCGCTTCTTCCCACGTTTGATTTTACACCGCAAGGCGCTGCCGCGCTGTGCCGATTCAGCCCGCATTTTCCACTTCGAGTCTCAGCACGAACGCGATCAGCGCATCCAGGTCGTCGTCCGACAGCGCCTGGCCGTAAATCTGCGGCATGTAACTGGCGTTGTAGCCTTCGACCGCATACGCCTGCGGATTCAGGATCGACAGCCGCACGTACTCGACGGCGCTCATGCCCGGCACGCGGGACCCGGCCCGGTCACGCAGCCCGCGCAGTGACGGCCCCAGGCTGTTCGGATCGCCATCCAGCCGGTGGCAGGACACGCAGGCTGGAGCGTTGCGTGCGCCGTTATTAAACAGCGTCTGGCCGCGCACCAGCACCTCCGGCGGCACAGCGGGCAGCGGTTCGGCGCTGGCTTCGGCAGTGGCCTCGACTGGGGCTATCACGCCGCTATAGGTCACGCGGAAAATCCGCGAACTGAAAAACTCGATGATGTACAGCGCGCCATCCGGCCCGATGGTCACATCAATGGGGCGGAAATCCGCCGCGCGCCCGGTCGCCGACGACGCAAATTCGACAAAATCGCCATGATAGCGACCCTGTGCGTCCTTCGCCAGCGGCACGAATACCACCGCGAAGCCGAAGCCCAGGTTGCGATTGACCATCACGTCTGCGCCGGTACCCCACTGCGCCACGTACACGCCCTCGCGCCAGGCCGCCGGGAACGGCCCGTCGTCATAATAATCAATCCCTGCCGACGTGACCGAGGGATAAAACTCCGTGACCGGCGCAGCGCTGGCATCTCCGGGCGGCGGACTGCCAAACACGCGCGGGAAACCATAGTCTTGCCCCTGCTCGATAAAGTTGAGTTCCTCCGGCGGCACGAAACGCAGCGTCCGGTCGATCTCGGTCGGGTTGTTGTCGGTAGCGAACAGGTCGCCCTCCGGCGTGAACACCAGGTCATAGGGGTTGCGCAGGCCGCTGGCGAAAACTTCCAGACCGCTGCCATCGGGATTCATGCGCAGGATCGCCGCTTCCAGAGGGTCGTGCAGCGGGCCATGATCGCTGGTCGCGCCGACGCCGACATAGAGTTTGCCATCCGGCCCGAAGGCGATGCCATTGTTGGAGTGGCCTTCGTATTGCAGCGACACCAGCCCGGTGACGATCGGCTTAACCGTATCGTAGGTGCCGTCGTCGTTCGTGTCGATTAGCTGGCTGATGCGCCCGCTGTCGGAGACGAAGACCTGATCGTCGTGGAAGGCCAGGCCGACCGCGTGATACAACTGATCGGGAAGCTGCGCCACCTGCTCGACATTCTGCTCGGTGATGTAATTCAGATCGCCATCCCAGAACGCCGTTTCGACCGTCTCGGCATAATCATCGCCATCCGCGTCGATCAGCCGGTAGAGGCTGCCCGCCAGTGACAGCACGTACAGGTTGCCATCTGGCCCGAAGGCGATCTGCGTCGGCAGGCCGAAATTCTGCCCTTCGGCGTAGATCGTCGCCTCGAAGCCCGGCGGCACCCGCAGCAGCGCCGCAGCCTCATGACTGGCAGGCAGATTGTCCTGCGCACTGACCGAAATCACGCGGATTCCAGGCAGTAGGGCGATCAGCAGCAGCGCATAACGGATCAGGTGTTCGCGCATCGTGTTCCCTGTAGGCGATCCACAAAAACGGCCCACCATCTTTTCATGGTGAGCCGCAAATTGCAATGGGTGGCTGGTTCGTCACGCCTGCTGGGGAGGGTCGGTATCCTGCTCACCTGCTTCAAATGTTACTTTTTCGTAGACACCCGCCAGCGTCAGGGTACAGCCAATGGAGGGAAGTTCGAGGCTGGACTCCAGGCCGACGGCATCCGTAAACACCCAGTCTGCGTTTTCCTGTCGCAGAAACCGTTCGACACGCGGGCTGTCCTGCGAGATAAGCACGTATTCCTGAAGCGATGCAAGCTGGCGATAATGCTGAAACTTCCTGCCGCGATCGAAACTTTCCGTCGATGGCGACAGCACTTCGATGATCAGCGCCGGGTTGAGAAGGGTGTCAAATTCCCCATCGGCGAACTTTGGCTCGCCGCAGACCACGCTGATGTCCGGGTAGGTATACAGGCCTGTGGCTGGAATTTTCACGCGCATCTGGCCGGGGTAAATCTCACCTTTTCGATGCCGCATCTGAGTGGCAAGGCTGGCGAGAGCATAAGTACAAATCAGGTTGTGCGCGCGGCTCGCCCCGGTCATGGCATACACCTCGCCATGCAGATACTGGTGCTTGATTTCGCTGCGGCGCTCGAAGGCCAGATACTCGGCCTCGGTCATCGTCGCGGAAGCTTGCGGCAGGGCAGACATGCCTGTGACCTCATCCAGTCCTGGGTTTCACCCAGTATAACATGATCTCGGCTCAAACTGGGGATTCAACACGGGGACACAGCATTCTTCAAAAACACAGCGGGGAGGTCAGAACGGCCTCCCCGCTGCTGTTCAAAAGATTTAGGTTTGAGAATAATCAGATTAAATAATCACGGAGCTGGCGGCTGCGGCGCGGATGACGCAGGCGGCGCAGGGCACGGCCTTCGATCTGGCGGATGCGCTCGCGGGTGAGGCCAAATTTCTGACCGACTTCTTCCAGCGTGTAGGCGCGACCGTTTTGCAGGCCAAAGCGCAGGCGCAGGATGCGGGCTTCGCGCGGGGTCAGGGTCGCCAGCACTTCTTCGATTTTGGCGCGCACCATGTTGTTTTCGGCCCACTCGGAAGGCGTTGGCATGCTTTCGTTCTCGATGAAGTTGCCCAGTTCGCTGTCTTCATCTTCGCCGACCGGATGCTCCAGGCTGAGCGGCTGCCAGGACACCCGCAGCATCCACTGCACTTTGCGCGGTTCGAGGTCCATCTCCCGGGCGATCTCTTCGGCGGTCGGCTTGCGACCATATTCCTGTTCGAGATCGCGCGCCACGCGGTACAGGCGGCGGATGCGGTCGCTCATGTGTACCGGCACACGAATCGTGCGGCCCTGGTCGGCAATCGCGCGGGTAATCGTCTGGCGAATCCACCAGGTGGCATAGGTGCTGAAGCGGTAGCCGCGGCGATAATCGAACTTCTCGACGGCTTTCATCAGGCCCAAATTGCCCTCTTGAATCAGGTCGAGGAAGGGGACGCCCCGGCACATATAACGTTTGGCGATCGAAACCACCAGCCGCGTATTGGCTTTGATCAGGTGTTCGCGGGCCGCCTGCCCATCTTCGATCAGGAATTTCCATTCGACCGAATTTTTGCTCAGGGGGTTGCGGCGCAGCTTCTTGTCGGCGGCTAACCCGGCTTCCAGGCGCATCGCCAGCTCGATTTCTTCCTCAGTGGTCAGCAGCGGCACACGTGCCATTTCTTTGAGATACAGCCCGACCGTATCGCTGCTCGCCAGTGCGCCGAAATCGTATTCTTCTTCTTCGATGTCGTCCTCATCCTCCAGGTCGTCCTCCTCGAAGAGATCGTCTTCACCCTCTAAATAAAAGTCGCCATCATAATCTTCTCGGGACGAAAAATCGTCCATAAATTCCGGCATCATATCCAGGTGCGAATGATCATTGAAGTTAATCAAAACAGATTCCCCCGATACTAGTTGGACGACTATTTGCGGTCAAGCAGTTGTTTGAGCTGCGCCAGACGCGGATCACCGACCGCCGCCTCACAATCACAGGTCGTATGATTTCGATTCGCCCCACATTCCGGGCACAAACCCTTACAATCGTCGCGGCACAACACCCCCCGCGACGTCAAAATCAACACTTCAGCGCGCAGGAGCGGCACTAAATTCAGGATGCCGTCCTCATGCACGCAGAATTCGACACCTGCTGTTACGGGATAACTGTAGAGTTCTTCTAGCTGGATGGTGAGGTGCTGCTCGATCGGGTCAAGGCAGCGGCCACATTCGCTCAGGACACCCACTTGCAGGCTGCCCTGCACGAGAATGCCCTCTTTATTACGGCTCAGGCGAATGGGACCCCGGATATATTCGAGATCCAGATCTTCGGCCACGCGGACGGGGGGAACACTAAACTCGGAGTCCTGGCTGTGACCCGGGCCGTCATTGATCAAGAAACCGACATTCAGCTTCAGTACGCGGTTGCTGACGTAGAATTGAGCAGGCGGTTTCACGACAAAAAGGCCTTAGACAATTGAGTAACTATTAACGAAATCCGCAATTCGTATGCTCGGATTATATGAGAATATGTTGTCTTGTGTCAAGTTATGCGACAGGGCAACAATTGAAACCGAATGTTTTTTATAAGTTTTATAAATTTGTGACATCCTGTGTCGCGCGCTGCTAACAGCGACTCTTAAAGGTTTGCGCGAGTATTAAATATAGGTGACAAACCTTACAAGCGCATATCACCTGATCAATTGAGATAAAATTGGGCTGGACAAATGAGCCTGAGCCGCCAGCGTGTGCCCGCCGTGCCCAACTGCTGGGCAGCGGTCGTCAGCAGATGACAAGGTATCTCGATGTGTCAGAAGGGGCAATTTTCAGGAAAGCGCAGGCAGCCGATAGGCCAGAACACTGGCAAAAGCCAGTTTACAAAGGTGGCTCATCCGACGTGCCGGTCGATGCACACATAGTCGTGATGCTGCACACCCTCTATCGCGACCGGGTAAAGCACATCCACGCAGCGGTGAACCCCGATCGCACTACGATGTTTTTCTCGGCTGTCGCATCGCGAACCCGCAGCTTCCTCGCTGAGGTGCCCATAAGCGCAGCCGGTTCATTGGCCGCGCTATAAGCCACAGATTTTGACGCTTCGGTTTAGCGGCTTTCATTCTTTTTTCGGATATTCCTTAGCCTGCTGCAAGCATGTGCAGCTTTATACTAGGTAATAGTCGCAAGGAGTGGAAAGCGCGTGTAATGGCATCGCTGAAAATCGCTGTTCTCGGTGCTGGCAGTTTTGTGTTTGGCCCCAGTCTACTCAGCCAGGCGAATCTGGAAAATGATCTGGGCGAGACGGAAATTGCCTTAATGGATACGGACGCCGAAGCGCTCAATCTGATCGCCGGTGTGGGGCGGCGCATGGTGCGGGAAGCGCGCAAGCCTATTCGCATCAGCACCCATACAGAGCGTGACACGGCGCTTGAGGGCGCAGATTATGTCATCTCCGCGGCAGCCGTTCAGGGCCGTGAGCGCTACGAGATGGATTACGACATCATTCAGCGTTACATCCCCGGCCATCTGGTGACGGAGTTTGGCGGCGTGGCGGGCATCAGTTATTCCCTGCGCCAGATCGCGCTGGTCATGTCCATCACCGATGACATGAAATATTACTGCCCTGACGCCTGGCTGCTAAATATCGCCAATCCCCTGCCACGTGTGTGCCAGGCAGCCGAAGAAAATGGCATCCGCACCGTTGGATTCTGCTCGGTAGCCCTGACCGCCTACAACAAGCTGTGGCAGTTGCTGCGCGGCGGCAGTGCTTTGAAATACCCCTTCACCGAAGCCATCAAATTATGGCAGATGACCACCGCCGGAGTGAATCACCTGAGCTGGGTGCTCGAACTCAGTGACCGCCGCACCGGGGAAAACCTGCTGCCGACGATCCCACAGCAGATCACCCAGGGTGCTCACATCGGCCAACCGCAAACCGAAGCCATGTGCCTGGAAACCGGCTATTTCCTGGCGGCGGATGATGACCACATTCAGGGCTTTTTCCCGTCCATCCAGCCCATCCAGGCCGCACACATGCCCTTTCATGGCGACGACCAGGAACGCCGCAGCCGGTTACAACTGCTGCGTGACATCGCTACCGATGATGAAGACTGGCACTGCCTGTTGAATCGAGTGTCCTGGGAGCGTCCGATTGATTTGATCGCCGCGCGAGAAACGGGAACCGCAATGGACTTCGGGGCGCTCAATCTGCGCAACGACGGCCAGATGCCGGACCTGCCGCAGGGCGTATTCGTCGAAACCCCCTGCCACGTCAGTGCAGAGGGCAGCCTGCATCCGACCACCATCCGGCTCCCGGAAAGTGTGGCCGCCCTCACCCAGCGTGCCGCCCAGCTTAACGACACCATCGTGCACGCCGCGATGCAGTGCAGCCGCGAATTAGTCCACCGCGCGGTCGAACTGGACCCCACGATCGAAGACAAACCGGCTGGCAGACAGGCGATCGACGCCTGCATCCGTGCCCACGCGGACCTGCTGCCGCATTATGCCTGACCCAGCCATAAGCAGCGACCATCCGCCGCGACCTTTCCCTCAAAGTTGATAGGTCAGGGCAAAAGCCGGACTCGTGGGTCATGCTGCGATTCGAAATCCGATGCAGGTCGATTGCGTGCGTCGTCGGAAGAATGCGATCCACGCACGTGACCGGTAACTTCAGATAGAGGTTCGCTCCATCGAATGACCGCCGGTCGATTTTTGTGGCCCTTCATAGACCTTAAAACGGATTTGATAAACGTGGTCCTGAAATTCGACCGGGGTTCTTGACACGCCGCCGTATTTTATGCTAGATTGTATTCGTTGTTCATGAAGTTCTCAGGAGGCGTATTCACATGTCACAGCTGAAAGCTCAAGTTGCCGAACGTGTGTTGAGTGCGCCTGCTGCCCGATAAGTTCGTCTGATCCTCTTTCGATTCTGACAATTTAACGGTCATGGCGCACTGGATGGCGTGGGGCGTTTGATTCGCCCGCCACGCCCAGTCGCTGTGGCTGTTTTGATTCACGCAAACAGCCATGCGCGGTCATGGCTGTTTTGATTCTGCACCTTCCAGACATTTGAATATCTACAGGAGTTTCCTGACGTGAGTCAAAAGCTTACAGAACACCAGCTCAAAAGTCATGCCAAAGGCATGGAGCAGCGAGAACGCCAGCAGCGGCTGAAGACCGCGAAAAAGAAGATGCGCCGCAACCAGGCCCCGAAGAAAGCCCGGCGCAAAGACTGGATGCCCGGTGAGGTCGCTCTGGGAGAAGACTGGGATGAAGTGGAGAATTGGGGGGACGACTACGAAGACTACGAGCGCATCATGCCGCGCGACGAAGGGGAACGCCGTCGGGCCATCGAATCCATCGCCTTTCGCCAGGCGGACAGCCTGGTTTCGGATGATAACGAGATCGTGGAAGTCAGCGACCCAGAAACAGCCATCGGCCTGGTGATTGAGGTCAGCAAGGGGCTGTTCAGGGTTCAGATCGGCAGCCGGGCGGCATTGTGCAGCCTGCGCGGAAGCCTCAACGTTGAGGAGACCGGCTATACCAATGCGGCGGCGGTCGGCGATCAGGTCGTCGTGCGCGAAGATGGCGCAGGCGGTGGGGTCATCGACTCCGTGCTGCCGCGCCGCAGCCTGCTGGCCCGCCCCGACGTCTACGACAGCCATCTTCAGCAGGTCATCGTCGCCAACGTCGATCAACTGCTGGTGGTATCCGCCTGGCGTGAACCGCACATCTGGCTGGAATTGGTGGACCGCTATCTGGTGGTGGCCCTGCGCAATCACCTGCCTGCCGTCATCTGTGTGAACAAGATCGACCTGCTGGAAGACGCCGCCGAGTTGGATAAGGTCATGCACCCTTACCGCCAGTTGGGTTATCCCATCGTCATCACCAGTACACGAACCGGCGCGGGCCTCGAACGTCTGCGAGGGCTGATGATCGGCCAGACAACGGTGCTGTCCGGGCTGTCCGGCGTGGGCAAGTCTTCGCTGATTTCAGCGGTTGAGCCGGGATTGAACCTGCGCGTCAGCGATGTCAGTGATTACAGGCATGATGGCCGCCACACCACGACCCAGGCGACCTGGCTGCCGCTGGCGGCGGGCGGCGCAGTGGTCGATACCCCCGGCATCCGCGAGTTCGGCCTCAGTGGGCTGTACAAAGCCGACCTGATCGACTTTATGCCGGACCTGGCCGAACATACCAGTGGGTGCCGCTTCAACAACTGCCTGCACGTGGATGAGCCGGACTGCGCCGTGCACGCGGCAGTCGAATCCGGGCAGGCTGCTGCCAGCCGCTACGACAGTTACAAACAGATACTCACTACGCTTCCCGCGTAAAGGACAACCGAACGCTTATGGACACTTACGAAGTCAAAACCTATACATCCGGCATGAGTTGGACCGGATTGGCCGCCACCATCTGGGACCCATCCGGGGGTGACAGCGAACAGCCGGATCAGGCGTATATCCAGAACCTGTTGACCGCGAATCCCGGCCCGGCGCTGGATGTCGGCTGCGGGACCGGGCGTCTGCTGCTGCGCTATCTGGCCGCCGGGTTCGACGTGGACGGCATCGACACCTCGGCGGACATGCTGAGGATCTGCCAGGAGAAGGCCGCCGCGCAGGGGCTGAAACCGGTGCTGCTCCAGCAGGCTATGCAGGAACTGGATCTGGCGCGCCAGTACCGCGTGATCTACGTGCCGTGTGGCACCTTCTGCCTCATCATCGACCGGGACGATGCCCAGGAAGCGCTGCGGCGTATGTACACACACCTGCTGCCCGGTGGCCTGCTGGTCTTCAACCTGTTCTGGCCCTACAAAGAGTCGGAACCATTGTCCGCAGAAGAACAGGTAGAAGGCGGCGTCTGGCACCCGATGTGGACAAACACCCTGCCCGATGGCCGCGAAGTCGTGCAATCCTTTAAGCGTTTGCGGGTGGATCGGATCGAGCAGGTGATGAACGCCCACCGCCGCTATCAACTGGTGCAGGCTGGGCAGATCGTCCATGAGGAAATCTTCGCGTCGGATGAACGCTGGTACTACAAGCATGAAGTCGTGCTGATGCTGGAAAAAGCCGGTTTCAGCCGGGTGCAGGTCACCGCTGACTGGACCGACCAGCCCGCCGTCGAGCCGCCGCCCGATTCGATCGTGTTCATGGCCCACAGGGATTGATCCGCGATGACGACTGCCATGCCAATCCTGGAAACCGAACGAATGATCATCCGCCCATTCGCGGTGGACGATGTCGAGCGAATTGCCGTGATCAACGAAGAGCTGGACGCCGAAATCAACCGCGAGTACGTTCTGGGCACGATTGCTTCTGGCAGACATCTTGCCAACCTGCATCAGCCGCCGTATGGCGAACGCGCCGGGGTCCTGAAGTCCGAGAATTTGATGATCTGTGCGGTCGGGCTGGTGCCGTGCCTCATGCCTTTCGAGCAGCTGCCCACCTTTGCGAACGGCGCGGCACCGCAGGCAGTCGTGTCCAGCACCGCGGAAGTCGGCCTGTACTGGGCCTGTGACCCGGCTTACCGGCAGCGGGGTATTGCGACGGAGGCCGCCCGCGCTTTGATCGACTATGCTTTCGATCACCTCCACATCAAGCGCATCATCGCCACGACGGAATATGACAACCTCGCATCGCAGGGTGTGATGCGCAAGCTGGGTATGACTATCGAGCACAATCCGCTGCCAGACCCGTTTTATATGCAGGTCGTAGGCATCCTGGAAAATGGAGCATAACCTTGAGCACCCACGATTTTGAAGAAATCTACACGCAGTATGAAGCCTGGTTCGACCCGATGCAGACCGACCGGCAGGCGCGCCGCAAGCGCAAGCCCAAAGCGGTGCATCGGCCCAAGAAAGGCCGCAGCGACGTCCTGGCCGAGATCGCTGAAACGACCGGTCTGGAAGGCGGCTTTCAGACGACCTATCAGCCCGGCCTGTTCGAAGAAGGCTGGCTGCTGGACTCGCTGCGCCAGTTCTACGAGATGGATTACGTCAGCGATGTGCTGGCGCGGGTGCGCGGCGGCAAGGAGGCGAGTGTCTACCGCTGCCAGGCGACCCCCAAAACCGGCATGGCGCTGGCGGCGGCCAAAGTCTATCGTCCCCGCATGTTTCGCAGCCTGCGCAACGATGCCGTCTACCGTGAAGGCCGCGCCTATCTGAAAGCGGATGGCAAGGCCATCAAGAAGAACGAACATCGCCTGATGCGCGCCATCGGCAAGAAGACCCAGATGGGCGAGCAGTTGGAGCATACGTCGTGGCTGATGTATGAATACACCACGCTGCAAACCCTCTACGCTGCCGGGGCTGCGGTGCCCAGGCCGCTGGCCGTCGGCGATAATGCCATCCTGATGGGCTACTGTGGGGATGAGTATATGGCTGCGCCGACGCTGAACACGGTGACGTTGGAGACGAGCGAAGCGCACAGGCTGTTCGCGGAAGTCCTGCGCAACGTCGAATTGATGCTGAAGCACGGCCTCATTCATGGCGATCTGTCGGCCTATAATCTGCTGTACTGGGAAGGCCAGATCACCCTGATCGATTTCCCCCAGGTGGTGGATTATCGAGCCAATTCCAGCGCCTACAATGTGCTGGCACGGGACATCGAGCGGGTCTGCGAATACTTCGCCGGGCAGGGGGTAGACCGCGATCCTCAGGCCCTGACCGATCATTTCTGGCACCGGTTTATGGATGGCAATAAATTGAACCAGGCCGCCGATGCCTCCTGGTTAGAGGCCGACCCGGAATGAGCAGTTTGGGAGGGGCAGCGCGCGCTTGTCCCTCCTCATTTGTGGGTTGAAATGTCCCTGGGCGCGTGTATAATCACCCCATCATGGCCCCGTAGCTCAATGGCAGAGCAGTTGCCTTTTAAGCAAACGGTTGAAGGTTCGAGTCCTTCCGGGGTCACTTTGTTTGATCTGACTCGTCGCCTATAGTCGGATCGTCCCCCCGTTTCGCCAGCGTCATTGTGCGCTTCAGGATTAGTATCCTTTCTCCCTATTCCGATTCATGACTGGTTTTACTCACACAAACTTCTTCCTGTGTTACCGCAATTTCACATCATTACACCTGGGTCGCGAATATCGAACATGCATTCACCGTAAATTCGATACCTGTTTTCATGACTACCAGTAATTTCTATGAACAACATAATTTTCATGAATCTTGAAGGTGTCCGGGTAAACCTGGATCCATTCAGACAGTTTTTTACCACCAAATTGTTCCTCATAATCGCGGGCAAGCTCACGCAGTGCTTTGCCAAGCTCTCCCAAAGACACTAAGCCATCTGGACGTTCCGTTCGAAGATAAGCCCGCAGCAACAGATTCCTACGTGTCGCATCGGGGTTGGGATCAATTTTGCGAAGCATTTGATCACGGCACTCATAGTGTCTCTCAAAGTTCTTAAG